>DASUXE010000413.1:0-5095 GCA_036378075.1 Gammaproteobacteria bacterium | reverse complement strand
TCAATGCATTCGTGTCTCAACATGGCCCCGCTCCCCGGCCGGCAGCCTCCGGCCACTGTGTTTCCGTCTCCTTGGCTTGACGGTATTCGCTTCCGGCCCATTCCTCCATGACTCAGATCAAGCGCCGGTCCTGAGCCCCGGCCGGGCATATCAAGGCCCGCTTGATGCAGGTCATATGCCGGCGCGAGCCGGCTGCTAGTATGGTTTCAGGTGCAACCGGAACGGGACTTCCTGCGATGAATCGGAACTACTCAGCAACCGTTCACAGCCTCAAACCCCTGCGTATCGGCATCGACACCCATCAGGAGCCGGTGGTCTATCTGCGCAGCGAATCCCACGTCTGCCGCTCCGAAGGCTTGGAGGCGCTGAGCCGCATTTCGCTGTCGGTCGATGGCCGGACCCTGATCGCCACCCTGAACGTGGTGCACGATCACCTGCTGGACGAGGACACCATCGGCCTGTCGGAAGCTGCCTGGCGAGTGCTGCAACCGGCGCCCGGTTCCCGGGTGCGCATCAGCCATGCGCCGACCGTGGAATCCATGAGCGCGGTGCGGGCGAAGATCTACGGGCATCGCCTCAGTGAAGCGCAACTGCACAGCATCATTCGCGACGTGGTTGCAGGACGCTATTCCGATGTTGAGCTTTCCGCATTCATAACCGCTTGCGGCACCGAAAATCTCGACAACGACGAAGTGGCCGGCCTGACCCGCGCCATGATCGACGCCGGTGAACGCCTGAGCTGGCCGGGCACTGCAATTTACGACAAGCACTGCGTCGGCGGCCTGCCCGGCAATCGCACCACACCGTTGCTGGTCGCGATCTGTGCCGCCAACGGCATGACCATTCCCAAGACTTCCTCGCGCGCCATCACTTCACCCGCCGGCACCGCCGACACCATGGAAACACTTGCTCCGGTCAACCTGTCGCTGGACGCGATGCGTGCAGTGGTGGAACGCGAAGGCGGTTGCGTGGTGTGGGGCGGCGCGGTGCACCTGAGTCCGGCGGATGACATTCTGATCCGGGTGGAACGTGCGCTCGATATCGACAGCGAAGGCCAGATGGTTGCCTCGGTGCTGTCCAAGAAAGCCGCCGCCGGTTCCACGCACGTGGTGATCGACATTCCGGTCGGACCCACTGCCAAGGTGCGCACCCGGCACGACGCCACCCACCTTTCCGAAATCATGCACCTCACCGGCCGCGCGGTCGGCATGGATGTGCGTTCGGTGATTACCGACGGTCGCCAGCCGGTCGGCCGCGGCATCGGTCCGGCGCTGGAAGCGCACGACATCCTCGCGATCCTGCAAGGCAAACCGGATGCGCCCGCGGATCTTGCCGACCGTGCCTCGGAACTGGCCGGTGCACTGCTGGAGCTCGCAGGACGGGCTGCCGCCGGTGAAGGTAGGCAACTTGCCCTGACAACGCTGCGCAATGGCAAGGCCTGGCAAAAATTCCAGGCTATCTGCACTGCGCAAGGTGGTATGCGCACCCCGCCGGTGGCACCGCTGACGCACCCGGTGCTTAGTCCGCGCAGCGGGCGGGTAATCGACATCGACAACCGCAAACTTTCGCGCGCGGCAAAACTGGCCGGCGCACCCATCGCGCCGTCTGCCGGTCTTACGCTGGAAAAACATCTGGACGACAGTGTCAAAGCCGGCGAACCGCTGTTCGTGTTGCATGCGGAGGCGCCGGGGGAACTCGAGTACACCCTGGAATACCTCGAAGCCAATCCGCACATATTCCAGATCGAGAGTTGAATCATGAGCAAGCAGCCGTCAGCCATTGATCGCGTCGTCATGTTTCCCTCGCACTGGCCGTTGGCTGATGCGCTGGTCCGGTCGCTCGGCCTGCCGGTCGTTGATTACACGCACCATCGTTTCCCGGATCGCGAATCGATGTTCCGCATTAATACCGATGTCAGCGGCGCGCGGCTGCTGTTGATTGCCGACCTGCACGATCCCGATCCGCACTTTCTGCAACTCGCGCTGTTGAGCGAAACCCTGCGTGATCTCGGTGCAACCAGTGTCGGCCTGATCGCGCCCTATCTTCCGTACATGCGTCAGGACAAGCGTTTCAATACGGGTGAAGGTATCTCGTCGCGCTATTTCGCGCGTATGGTTTCGGCGCATTTCGATTCGCTGCTGACCGTGGATCCGCATCTGCACCGCTATCACGCGCTCTCGGAAATCTATTCGATTCCGAATCAGCTGGTACACGCGGCGGCGACGCTGGCCGCCTGGATCGCGAAATCGGTTCCCGATGCGGTGCTGATCGGTCCGGATCAGGAAAGCGAACAATGGGTATCAGATGTGGCACAACGCGCCGACGTGCCGTATGAAACCCTGACCAAACAGCGGCACGGCGATGAAGACGTGCAGGTTTCACTGCCGCACCCGGAACGCTGGCAACAACATACCCCGGTGCTGGTGGACGACATCATTTCCAGCGGCCGCACCATGATGGCAGCCGTATCGCACCTGCGTGAAGCGGGACTCGCCGCGCCGCTGTGCGTGGGCGTGCACGGCGTGTTCGCACCCGATGCGATTGCGGGGATACTCAAGGCAGGCGCCAAAGAGATCGTCACCACCAACACCGTCCCGGTTGAAACCGGCAGGATCGACATGAGCGGCGCTATCGCCTCGGCCCTGCGGAGTTCAGTGTGATGCACCCTGCCGACCTCGTAATGAATTCCGATCTGCTGTGGCCGATGGCGCTCACGCTGGCGGTTTGCGCATTGATCGGACTGGAATTTCACCGCTACCAGCGCGAGGAAGACGAAAGTCTCGCGTTCGGCACGGTCCGCACCCTGCCGATGATCGGCCTCACCGGTTTCATCCTGTTCAAGCTGGATTCGAGCGGATTGCTGTTTGCACTGGGACTGGTGCTGCTCGGTATCTGGCTCGGGATCTATTACCGGCAACGTGCACGTGACGGCAGCTATTCGCTGATCGGCCCGCTCGTCGGGATACTGTCCTATCTGCCCGGCCCGCTGGTGCTCACCACGCCGGCCTGGTTCGTGGTGCTGTACGCGGTGATCGTGCTGCTGTTCATGGCCGGCAAGCCACGCATTCACGCCATCGCCGACACCATTACCTCGGCGGAAATCAGCACCCTGGTCAAATTCGTGATCATGGCCGGCATCATTCTGCCGCTACTGCCGGACCGCCAGATCGCTTCGTTCATTCCCGCAACCTTCCGCGCCGCCTGGCTCGCGGTGGTGGTGATCTCCGGCATTTCCTATCTGGGTTATCTCGCGCAGACCTATCTGGCAAAATCCCGGGGCCTGCTGATTGGTGCGCTGCTCGGCGGTATTTATTCCAGCACCGCGACCACGGCCGTGCTGGCGCGCCGCGCGCGCGAACAGCACGACACCTGGATGATTTCCTCGGCAATCGTGATCGCGACCGGCATGATGTACTTGCGTCTGCTGGCGATTGCATTCGTACTGGCGCCGTCATCCTCGTCGCTGCTCGCCACCCCACTGCTGCTGAGCGCCCTGGGTGCGGTGCTGGTTGCGGTGATCATGTTCCGTACCGGCAAACGCGACGCTGACGAACGCAGTCTGTCATTGCCCCAGCATCCGCTCGAGTTCAGCATGGCGTTGCTGTATGCCGCATTGTTCGTGCTGTTTGTCACCGCCACGCAATACGCGGTCGTTCATTATCAGGCACTGGGCGTGGAGATCATGGCATTCCTGGTGGGGTTCGTGGATGTAGACCCCTTCGTGCTGTCGATCCTGACCGGACACATCGAAATTTCGCCGCATCTCGCCGTCAACGCCATCATCATTGCAACCATCAGTAACAACATTCTGAAAGCGGCTTATTCATTGTTGATGGCGCGAAACCGGGTGGTACTGCCTGCGGTACTGGCATTGCTGGGCATTTCCGCGCTGGGCGTGGCGTGGATCGCAATCGCATGAGGAGCAATCCATGATGCGTCTGTCATTTCACGGCGCCGCCAAACAGGTCACCGGTTCCTGTCATCTGCTGGAATGCGACCAGGCGCGGATCCTGGTCGATTGCGGCATGTTTCAGGGCCGGCGCGAAATCGAGGAAGAAAACAGCGCACCATTCGGTTTCGATCCGGCCAGCGTCGATTTTCTGCTGCTCACCCACGCGCATCTGGATCACTGCGGCCGGATTCCGATGCTGGTCAAGCAGGGTTTTCGCGGCGAGATCATCACCACCGCACCCACCCGCGAGCTGGCGCGGCTGGTACTGGTGGATTCGGCAGGCTTGCAGGAAGAAGAACACCGCCGCCGCACCCAGCACGCGCACCGCCGCGACGAACCGGTACCTGCCCCGCTCTACACGCTTGAAGATACCTTTCATTCGCTGGAATATTTCGGCCGCACCGCGCACTACGATCAGGAAATCGAACTCAAGCCGGGGATACAGGCACGTTTCATCGATGCCGGCCACATCCTCGGCTCCGCGTCGATCGTGGTCACGGCAATGAACGACGGCAAACCGGTGCGGATCGTATTTTCCGGCGATCTCGGCAACCCCGGCCGGCCCATCATTCGCGATCCGACGCCGCCGCCCGCCGCCGATTATGTGCTGGTTGAAACCACCTACGGTGACCGGCCACACCGTTCGCGGCCCGACAGCGTCAAGGAACTCTACGAGGCGATCAACATGACGCTGGCCAGAAACGGCAACGTCATCATCCCGACCTTTGCACTGGAACGCTCGCAGGAGATTCTGTATTACCTGCGCGAAGGCAAGGAAAATGGCCTGCTGCCCGGACACATGACCGTGTTCCTGGATTCGCCGATGGCGATTTCCGCTACCGAGATCTTCCGCCGCTACCCGGAATGTTATGACGAGGAACTGCGCAAGAGCATCGCCGGCGGCGATCCGTTCTCGCTGCCGGGTCTGCACTTCGTGCGCGATGTCAGTGAGTCGATGGCGATCAACCGGATCGAGAGCGGCGCAGTGATTCTCGCCGGCTCCGGCATGTGCACCGGCGGGCGTGTACGTCATCACCTCAAACACAATCTGTGGCGGGCGCGCTCCAGTGTGGTGTTCGTCGGCTATGCGGCGGAAGGCACGCTGGCAAGACACATCATCGACGGTGCCAAGGAAATCCACCT
>DASUXE010000412.1:0-2511 GCA_036378075.1 Gammaproteobacteria bacterium | reverse complement strand
GGTGCTGGAAACCCCGGTCGGGACCATGCACGGCGATTACCAGATGCTCAGCGATCAGGGCCAGGAATTCGAGGCGCCGATCGCACCGTTCCGGCTGGCGGTACCGGGAATGCTGCATTAAGCATGGCCATTTTCGCCGTCGGTGACATCCAGGGCTGCTACGACGATCTGCGACGCCTGCTCGACCGGCTCGCGTTCAATCCCGTGGAAGACCGGCTGTGGCTGACCGGCGATCTGGTCAATCGCGGGCCGAAATCCCTGGAAACGCTGCGTTTCGTCAAGGGACTGGGCGAACGCGCCGTTTCCGTACTGGGCAATCACGACCTGCATCTGCTGGCAGTCGCGCGAGGGCACGCCCGTTTGCGCCCGAACGACACCCTGGACGCGGTGCTCGCTGCCCAGGACCGGGACGATCTGCTGCACTGGCTGCAGCAGCGGCCCCTGCTCCATCACGACGCCGCGCTCGGCTACACCCTGGTGCATGCCGGCCTGCCGCCAGACTGGACCCTGGAAACGGCGCAAGCCTGTGCACACGAACTGGAAAGCGTGTTACGCGGTCCGGACCTCGACGCATTTCTCGCCCAGATGTATGGCGACCAGCCTGACCGCTGGTCAGTCGAGCTCGCCGGCATGGACCGGCTGCGCTTCATCGTCAATTGCTTTACCCGGCTGCGCTTTGTCGGCCCCGAAAACCGGATCGACCTCAGGCACAAAGGCGCCCCCGGCAGCCAACCGCCTGGATTCGTGCCGTGGTTCGACGTGCCGGAACGCGCCAGCGCCGGGTTGCACATCCTGTTCGGCCACTGGTCCACCCTCGGCGAAGTCAGCGGTCACACGGTATACGCGCTGGACAGCGGCTGCGTCTGGGGCGGCCGGCTCTCGGCACTGCGCCTCGACGGCGACGACAGCGGCGGCTGGTACAGCGTGGATTGCCCCGGCGCACAACGTCCCGGGCAGGACTGAGAACCGCTATCAACGCCTGATATAGTGGAGAGTGTTATGCCGCAACCGATTCTCAACCTCGATCTTTCCGGCAAGCACGCTCTGGTCGGCGGCGCCAGTCAGGGCATCGGCGCGGCAACTGCACGCGCGCTCGCGGAACTCGGCGCCAGCGTCACACTGGTGGCGCGCTCCAAGGACAAACTCGAGCAGGTACTCGCCAGCCTCGCGACCGCCAACAATCAGCAACACGATTATTTCTGCGCCGACCTCGATCAGCCCGACGGGCTGAAAGCCGCACTCGACGCGTGGCAACAGCAGCATGCGCCGGTGCAGATACTGATCAACAACTCGGGTGGACCGCCCGGTGGTCCGGCGCATGCCGCCGGTCTCGATGAATATCAGCAGGCGTTTTCCCGGCTGTTACTCTCCGGTCAGGTGCTGGTGCAGGCACTGTGGCCTGGGATGAAGTCGTCCGGTTATGGCCGCATCATCAACGTGATCTCCACCTCGGTCAAAGAACCGATCAAGGGACTCGGTGTTTCCAACACCATCCGCTGGGCGGTGGCAGGCTGGGCCAAGACCCTGGCAACCGAACTCGGACCGCATGGCATCACCGTCAACAACGTCCTGCCCGGTTTCACCCGCACCGGCCGCATTGAAAGTCTGTTCAAGGCGCGTGCAGAAAAGGAACAGCGTTCCGTCGCCGAGATCGAGGCCGATGCCCGCGCACTCATCCCGCTCGGCCGCTTCGCCGAACCGGAAGAAACCGCTGCGGTGATCGCGTTCCTCGCATCACCCGCGGCCGCTTACATCACTGGCATCAACCTGCCGGTAGACGGCGGCCGTACCCAGAGTTTGTGACATGCAGAAGCTCGCGAACTACATCAACGGTGAACTGCTGCCGGCTGCATCCGGCGGCTGGTTGGATGATTTCGAACCCGCCACCGGCGCCGTCTATGCACGCATTCCGGACTCGCACAAGACCGACATCGACAATGCCGTGGCCGCCGCGAAGCGTGCATTTCCGGACTGGGCCGCCACCCCGTCGGAAATACGCAGCCAGTGGCTGCTGAAACTCGCGGCACTGGTGGAACGCGATCTCGAAAAACTGGTACGCGCCGAAAGCGTCGATTCAGGCAAACCGGTCGCGCTGGCGCGGCGTCTCGACATCCCGCGGGCCGTCGCGAACCTGCGTTTCTTCGCAGCCGCTACCACGCAATTCGCCAGCGAATCGCATGCCATGGAATCAGGCGCCATCAATTACACGTTGCGTTCGCCGCTCGGTGCCGTCGGTTGCATTTCGCCGTGGAACCTGCCGCTGTATCTGTTCACCTGGAAAATTGCCCCGGCACTTGCCGCGGGAAACTGCGTAGTCGCCAAACCGTCCGAAATCACGCCGATGACGGCGTATCTGTTTTCGGAATTGTGTGTGGAAGCCGGCCTGCCGGCAGGTGTATTCAACTTGGTGCACGGACTCGGACCCAAGGTCGGCACACTGCTGGTGGAACATCCCGACATCAAGGCAATTTCGTTCACCGGCGGCACCAGGACCGGCGCCGACATCGCGAG
>DASUXE010000411.1:0-2838 GCA_036378075.1 Gammaproteobacteria bacterium | reverse complement strand
CAGGCCTCGGTGCGGCGTCCGATTCCGGCGAGTATTGAATAGCGCAGCAATTCATCATGCTCCGGCATCTTTCCTGCCAGGAGCCAACATGAACACGTTCCGTCTCTCCGCGCTTCCCCATGAACCATTTGCACCGCTATTCGAGCTGAGCAACAGCGAACTGGAAAAAATCGGGGCAAAGCGCGTCATCGCCGACGAGTGCCCCGGTTTCCCCTGCCGGGTCAGTCTTCGCGATGCGGAAGTCGGCGAAGAACTGCTGCTGTTACCGTATCAGCATCAGCGTGCCGAATCGCCGTATCGCGCATCCGGCCCCATCTTTGTCCGGCGAAACGCCAATCAGGCGACACCGGAGCCCGGCGAGCTGCCCGACTATGTCACCCGCAGGTTGATCTCGGTTCGCGCGTATGACTCAAGGGATATGATGATCGGCGCCGATGTCTGCGATGGCTCCGCAGTGGCCGCCGAAATCACGCGGCAATTCGCTGACCAGCGCGTTGCGTACATCCACCTCCATAACGCCCGCCCCGGTTGCTTTTCCTGCCGCGTGAATCGGGCATGAACGCCGCGTCGTAAGCAGACGCGAACCGTTTAAACTTCCGCCAGATTGCCCTTCTTCTCCAACCAGTCCTTGCGGTCGGCGGCGCGCTTCTTGCCCAGCAACATGTCCATGAGCTTGTCGGTATTGTCCTTGGCGTCAACGGTCAGCTGCACCAGACGCCGCGTATCGGGCGAGATGGTAGTTTCGCGCAGTTGCTGCGGACTCATCTCGCCCAGACCCTTGAAGCGGGTGACTGAAACTTTGCCTTTCTGCTTTTCCGCGGCGATGCGATCGAGGATGCCCTTGCGTTCCGCCTCGTCGAGCGCGTAATACACATTCTTGCCGATATCGATCCGGAACAACGGCGGCATGCAGACGAATACGTGACCGCGTTGCACCAGCGCGCGGAAATGCCGCAGGAACAAGGCGCACAGCAGGGTGGCGATATGCAGGCCATCCGAATCCGCGTCTGCCAGGATGCAGATCTTGTGATATCGCAGGCCGGCCAGATCGCTGGACCCGGGTTCAACCCCGAGCGCGATGCTGATGTCATGCACTTCCTGCGAACCCAGCACCTGCGAAGCATCCACTTCCCAAGTGTTCAGTATCTTGCCACGCAGCGGCAGAATGGCCTGGAATTCCCGGTCGCGCGCCTGTTTGGCGGAACCGCCGGCGGAATCGCCTTCCACCAGAAACAGTTCGCCGCGCTCCGGGTCCTGGCTCGAACAGTCGGCAAGCTTGCCCGGCAGCGCGGGACCGCTGGTGACCTTCTTGCGCACCACCTGCTTGCTGAGCTTCAAACGCTGCTGGGCATTCTCGATCGCCAGTTGCGCAATCTGTTCGCCGGCTTCGGTGTGCTGGTTCAACCAAAGGCCCAGTGCATCCTTGACGATGCCGGAAATGAACGCGGCCGCTTCACGCGACGACAGCCGTTCCTTGGTTTGCCCCGAAAACTGCGGATCGGCGAGTTTCGCCGACAGCACATACGCGGCACGGTCGCAGATGTCTTCCGGCGCCAGTTTCACACCGCGCGGCACCAGATTGCGGAATTCACAGAATTCACGTACTGCTTCGGTCAAGCCGGTACGCAGACCGTTGACGTGGGTGCCACCCTGGATGGTGGGAATCAGGTTCACGTAACTTTCCGCAAACACCTCGCCGCTATCCGGCAGCCACACCACGGCCCAGTCCGCTGCTTCCTGCTCGGCCTGCAGACTGCCGGTGAACGGCTCGTCGGGCAGATACTCGCGGCCTTCCAGCGATTCGATCAGATAATCCTTGAGTCCGCCGCTGTAATGCCATTCCTCGCGCTCCAGGGTCTGTTCGTTGATGAACTTGACGGTGAGCCCCGGACACAGCACCGCTTTGGCACGCATTACGTGCTTGAGCTTGGGGATCGAGAACTTCGGCGAATCGAAATATTTCGGATCGGGCCAGAACCGCAGTAGCGTGCCGGTGTTGCCCTTGCCGACGTCGCCCTGCTGCTCCAGCTTGGTGGTACGGCGGCCGTCCTTGAACGCCATGTGGTAACGCTTGCCGTTGCGCCGCACCCAGACTTCCAGTTTGCTGGACAGCGCATTGACCACCGACACGCCGACACCGTGCAGGCCGCCCGAGAACTTGTAGTTCTTGCTGGAAAATTTGCCGCCCGCGTGCAGACGGGTCAGGATCACCTCGACGCCCGGAAGTTTTTCCTTGGGGTGCATATCCACCGGCATGCCGCGCCCGTCGTCGTTGACCGACAGTGAACCGTCCTTGTGGACAATGACTTCGATCTTTTTTGCATGCCCGGCAATGGCTTCATCGACGCTGTTGTCGATGACTTCCTGGGCCAGATGGTTGGGACGGCTGGTGTCGGTGTACATGCCCGGCCGCTTGCGGACCGGGTCGAGACCCGAGAGAACTTCAATATCGGCGGCGTCGTATCTGGCGGTCATGTATCAGGTAATCCCTGCCTAACTGAAATGGACGAGTCGCGGGCGAATGGCACCCGCGACTGGGGATTTTACCTGAATGGAGGAGGATTTACGGACCGCGTTCAGGCCAGATCAGCGAGCAGGGACGCGCGTAAGGTGTCGGGAACCGGCTGCAGCGCATGCCGGTAATTGGCATGACTGATGCCGGCATTCAGCGCGGCACCGCTTTTCAGCGCCTTGACCATGGCCGGCGTCAACTCGAAACGCATGAAATGAACCGACGAGGTCTTGTCGCTGGTTTCGCGTTCCATGTCTTCATCGGCAATGGCGTTGACCTTGTCACAGCCATCGACCTGCACCCAGGTCACATCCTCGATGCCGATC
>DASUXE010000410.1:0-4167 GCA_036378075.1 Gammaproteobacteria bacterium | reverse complement strand
TGGTGGCGGGCGCCCGCGGCGCCGGCGCTAGCGGTTTCCGCTCAGGTCAGCAGTTCCGCCAGGCTGTGCACCGAGGGGAACTCTGAAATCTCGCGTGCCGGGCGCGGTGAATCAGGTTGCCGCATCGCAACCACGTGCCGGATGCCGTAGTCGCGTGCGGCGCGCAACACCGGCAGGCTGTCATCCGCAAACAGCGTGGCATCCGGTTCAAACGGCTCGACTTCCTGCAAGGCCCGCCAGAATGCCGGTGTCTCCTTGGGGCTGCCGAAGCTGTGCGAGGAGACAATCTGGTCGAAGTAATCATCCAGCCGGGTATGTTCCATTTTCAGTGACAGGGCATCGCTATGCGCATTGGTCACCAGCACCAGACGCTTGCCGGCATCGCGCAGGCTTTGCAGGAACATTTCGACCTGCGGCAGCACGCGAATCAGGTGTGCGACTTCGCGTTTCAACGCCACGATATCCAGGTCGAGTTCCCGCGACCAGTGATCCAGGCAATACCATTGCAGGGTTCCTTCGGCGCTGCGAAACCGCGGCATCAATTCAGCCAGCGCTTCCTCGCGCTGCAGGCCGTGCTTTTCCCCGTAGCGCAACGGCACGTGTTCCAGCCAGAAATGATTGTCGAAATGCAGATCCAGCAGTGTGCCGTCCATGTCCAGCAACACGGTGCGGATTCTGGACCAATCGGGAATTAGCTGGGCAGTGGCAGGCATGGCCGTTATCATATACTCCGCTTCGCTTTCCGCACAGGAACTGAACCGCACGTGATCCAGAACGAATCTTCAATGCTCGGCCCGTTGCTGGATATTGCCCGCGATGCCGGCGATCACATCATGGCAATCTACGAAACCGATTTCGCGGTCGCTACCAAGTCCGACAGGTCCCCGGTTACCGGCGCCGACATGGCAGCGCATCACGCAATTCTCGCCGGTCTGCGGCGCATCACTCCGGATATCCCCGTGCTGTCGGAAGAATCCTCGAAAATTCCCTTCGAGGAACGCCGTAAATGGGACAGCTACTGGCTGGTGGACCCGCTCGACGGCACCAAGGAATTCATCAGCCGCAACGGGGATTTTACGGTCAATATTGCGCTGATTCAGCACGGCGCACCAATCGCGGGCGTGGTGTATATCCCGACGGAAAAAACCACGTACTACGGCAGTGTCGGAGTGGGTGCATTCCACCGCGGCAGTAATGGCAGCGAGCGTCCCATTCACGTGCGGGTCAATGCCAATGACCCGGTACGGGTCGTAGCAAGCCGTTCACATCGCGGCGAACTGCTGGACGGTTATCTGGCCAGACTTGGCAGCCACGAGATCGTCTCGCGCGGCAGCTCATTGAAGTTCTGCCTGGTAGCGGAAGGCGCGGCGGATGTGTATCCACGCCTCGGGCCCACCTGCGAATGGGATACCGGTGCCGGGCACGCGGTGTTGCTGGCAGCCGGTGGCCACGTCGTCAACGTGGACGGCAGCGCACTGACGTACAACCAGAAAGACTCGCTGCTGAATCCGCACTTTATTGCCTATGCGGATACGTCCCGTGATTGGCGTAGCTATCTGTGAGGGCAACACTCCTGAGACAACAACGCCGGCTTTCGCCGGCGTTGTTTTATTCCACATTTACTGACTGTCAGTTGTTGCCGCCCAGCATGCCTTTCTTGAGTTTCTCGGTAGGCGGATTCGGTCCCACATAGCAATGCAGGACATCGCGGGCGAACTCATCGCCGGCAACCGTACCCATGAGCTTGCCGTTATGCGTCACGCTCAGGCCGGTGCCGGGGACAAAATCCATGACGATGTCATCGCCCTTTTTGGCGTCGTCGAACAATCCGACAAACTGTTTGGCCTGGGCACCAAGCTTGTCCATGATGCCCGGATTGTTGTGTTTCAGATCATCCATCCAGTTATCGGCAAATTGCTTTTGACTGATATCGTGCAACAGGTGCATGGCCACACGGTACGGCCCCTGCTCCGCCATGACTGCATCCGGCGTGGTGGCTTTGGTCTCCAGATACAGCCCGCCGACATAGACATCGACCCACAGAAATTCGCGCAAGCCAAGACCGTTCAGGACCAGGGTCTTGCCGCCGACCGTCGCGGAATCCGGCAGGGTCACGTCTTCCAGCGTCGCAGCCGAAACACCGCATGCAGTTGTGAGCGCCATGATGCAGAACAGATTCACCAGCAACTTACGCATGATCACACCTCGAGGATGGGAAATGGCTGTCTGAAGATTATCACGCTCCGCCCTGGAGGTGTTTGGCAAGGAATGCCAGGGTGCGGCGCCACGCATCCCGGGCCGCCTGCGGCTGATAGTTCTTGCCGGACGGATTCGCAAATGCATGCCCGGCATGCGGATACTCGTGGATCTCGGCGTTCACCCCGGCCTGTTTGAGCGCCTGCTGGAATGCTCGCACGTCGCTGACCGTGATGCCGTGGTCTTCCTCGCCAAAGAATCCGATCAAGGGCATTTTCAGTTTGGACAAGGCAGCAACATCATCCACCGGCCGGCCGTAATACATGACTGTTGCCGCGATCTTGTCCGGCAACATCAACGCGGTCTGCAACGACCAGCCGCCGCCGAAGCACCAGCCGATGACGCCGATGCGCGGTGACTTCGTCTCGCTGCGCAGATACTGATAGGCCTGCTGCAGATTGTTCTTCGCCTGATCCGGATCGGCAAACACCTGCTTCATCAGGGCTTCGGCTGCTGCAGGAGTGGTCGCGGCTTTGCCGCCATACAGGTCCACCGCCAGTGCCGTGTAGCCTTCACCCGCCAGCTGATCCGCCATGTGCCGGATATTGTCGTTCAGGCCCCACCATTCGTGAATCACGATGACGCCCGGCAAGCTACCCTTGGCATGCGCAGGCTGCACCAGATAGCCATGCACGGATTTGCCGTTTACCGTGGCGTATACCACCTCGCGCCCGCTGACTGCCTGTGCAGGTTTGATTTCCGCCGCCGGGCTTGGCGCTGCCGTATCGTTCGCGTGCATTGCGGCCATGGCGTCGACATAGGCGATATCGCTCATGCCGAAACAGCGCACGGACACAGCCAGCAATAGCCCGGTTCCCAGCAACAGCAGTGTGTTACGCATGACATTCTCCTCGCGACTTGCACTTGAAGATATTGTTAATCACCCCGGTATATGCAACCTGACGTACAGGTTTCTGCAATCACAACTTTCGAAAGCGCCGGCAATGCCGGTTTCAGCCGCTGCCAGATCCAGCGCGCCAGCCATTCGCTGGTCGGGTTGTCGAGTCCGGGTACTTCATTCAGATAGCGATGATCCAGTGCTTCGAACACCGGCGCGAATGCGGTCTTCAGGTCGGCAAAATCCATGATCCAGCCGCTCTCGGCACCGGGTTCGCCGCTGATGTGAATTTCGACCCGGAACGAATGTCCGTGCAGACGGCTGCACTTGTGGCTGGCCGGCAGGTTGGGCAGACGATGTGCCGCCTCGATGTGAAACACCTTGAAGATTTCCATAACTGGGCGCGGGCTCCGGCGTGTAGTGTCATAAAGCAAGCCTATTCTAGCCCGGATGCCGGTAGCTGGTTGCGAAGCCGGAGGGCGGCACGTACCCTGTCTGCCGGCTTCGCCACGGTGGCGACGGGGCACAGCATGGATTTCCAGGAAAAGCACAAGCTCAAAGAGCGCATCATCAAGCTCAAGCTGGAGCATAACGATCTGGACATGGCCATCAGCCGGCTGGCGGACGACCCGACCAGCGATGAATTGCAGCTTACCCGCCTCAAAAAACGCAAGCTGCAGCTCAAGGACACCATCTCCAGATTGCAAAGCATGCTGATCCCCGACCTTGACGCATGATTGACCTGCACCTGCACTCACGCGCTTCCGACGGCGCGCTCACTCCCACCGAACTGGTGGCGCTCGCAGCATCGCGCGACGTGAAGATGCTGGCGCTGACCGATCACGACTGCACCGACGGCTTGGCAGAAGCCGCCCGGGCGGCGGCCGATCATTCGATTCAATTCAGTCCCGGCGTGGAAATTTCGGTCAGCTGGCAGAACCAGACCCTGCATATCGTCGGACTGGACATCAATCCCGATGCAGCCGACCTGCAACAAGGTCTCGCTCAGCTACAGGCGTTACGCGATTCACGTGCGCAGGAAATCGGTCGGCGGCTGGCAAAACGCGGCATCG
>DASUXE010000409.1:0-2268 GCA_036378075.1 Gammaproteobacteria bacterium | reverse complement strand
AGCACCTGACGATCCATTTCGCCTTCTGCGCCCATGAACTTGAGATCGACATGCTTGTTGCTTTCGTCGGCCGTCTGTCGCACCACGCGGCGCAAGCGCTGTGCGTGACGTGAGAACGGCACCATGCGGGTGCGCATCAGGCCATCCTGCAGCTCGGTCGTGACACGCGATTGCTGCAACAGCAGCGTTTCGGCCTCGCGGGCCTGATTCAGCAACAACGCCTGGATACTCACCAAGTCGCTGACCGATTCCGCCAGTGCACGCGAAAGCTGTTGCAAGGTGGAGTACTGGTCGAGTTCCAGGGGATCGAAATCCGGATTGACGTCGCCGCCTTCCTGCACGAACTGCGAGCGAATCTGCGCTTCGGTCTCAATTTCCAGCTTACGCAGCTGATCGCGCAAACGCACCACGGTCTGATCGAGTTCCGTGAGGTTGAAGTTGATGGTCGTGATCTGCTGTTCCAGGCGTGACCGGTAAATACCCATCTCGCCGGCATAATTGAGCGCGCTTTCCAGCAGGTCGGCACGCACGCGCACCAGTTCGTGCTGGATGCGGGAACCGGTGCGGCGTTCACCCTCGCCACCCAAGGCGGCTTCTGCGGCAACCGCTTCTTCATCGGCTTCTGCCGCCGGTTCATGCATAACAGCAGCATCCTGCTGTTCGCCATATTCGATGATTGGCGGGGGAGGCGCCGGCGCCCGCACGGTTTCGTAGCGATCCTCGGGCGCTTCCGGCTCAAGCTCTTCGTCCACGGTATGTCCGTGCACACGCTTGAGCTCAATCACCAGGTCACCGCCATCGACAATCGGCTGATTGGCATAACTCTGTTCAAGCATGCGGTGCAGGCGGTCGACGGAACGGTTCAGCAGGGCAAACAGCTCGGTGGAAACAGCGATACGCCCATCCACCACATCAGTCAGTACCGTCTCCATCTCGTGGCTGAGATCGCCCATCGGCACCAGCCCGGCCATGCGCGCGCCACCCTTGATGGTGTGCAGGTTGCGCTGCAACTGGGTCACCATCGCAGGATCGCTCTTGCGCTGCGTCCACTGATGCATGGTGTTATCGGTGGACTCCAGCAGCTCGGTCGCTTCCTCGAAAAAGATTGCTGCCAGTTCCGGATCGAAATCCTTGAGATCGGAAAGCTGAACATACTTCAGCGGCTTGTCTTTCTGCGGGACAGCGCGTGCCGGCACGGCTTCCTTGCTCTCCTTGGTAATCGCAGGACCGGACATGACAATGTCTTCTGCTTCAGCCGCTGCGGGGAGAGCCTTCAACGCATGCAGGCGCGCGAGCAACGCGGCATTCGGTGCCGGTGGCGGCGCAGTGTCGGCCAGCGCAGTCAGTAACGCACGCGCAGCATCGTGGGCTTCGCCGAACAGCGGGACATCGTGTATCGGTATCGATTGTTTCTGGGCCTGCAATTCGCCGATATATCGATCCAGCGGCTCCAGCAACGCCACGATTCCGCCGGCGCCGGCCATGGCCGCGCTTCCGTGCAGCGTATGCAGCGCGCGAATCAGTTCTTCGGTAATTTCAGTCTTGCCGGCAGTTGCGTCGCGGGTAAATTCCGCCAGCACCGCCAGATGACCATCCGCTTCACGATTGAAGATGTCGTACAGCACCGGGTCCATGCCGCTGCCCGCGGGTGCCAGTACTTCCACGCGCGGAGCGATGACCGTGGGCTCGTCGGTACCGCCCACCTGCAGTCCCGCCGGAGAAACCATGGTGGGTTCCTCGGCCGATACCTGGCGGCGCGGTGGCGGCGAGGCTGGCGCCGTGGCGGGAACGGGGGGCGCCGCGCCGGCGCTGCCGGGTGCGGGTTCGCCGCGACTGAAGGCCGCTGCGGTATCCATAAGTGGTTGAATATCGACTTTCGGTGCCGTACCCACTTCAAGTTGTTCAATCAGTTCCGGGAATGCCGCAATACTCTGCTCCACCAGCGCGAACATTTCGTCACTGGCCGATACGGTCTGATCGATGACGCGGTTCAACATGTTCTCGATCGACCAGGCAAACTCACCGATCAGGCGCGCGCCAACCATGCGACCGCTGCCTTTCAGCGTATGGAACGAACGCCGGACGGTAGTGAGGGCTTCGGTGTCGGACGGATTCGAACGCCAGCGCGGAAAATTCTCCCGCAACGCGCTCATGACTTCCTGTGCTTCCTCGAGGAAGATCTCCACGATTTCCGGATCGACTTCGTCGCTCTGGATCACCGCCGGCCCGGTCGCCGAAGGCGCCGCGGGCTTGGGGGCTGGTTCCGGA
>DASUXE010000408.1:0-4094 GCA_036378075.1 Gammaproteobacteria bacterium | reverse complement strand
TGGGTCGACATCACGCGCCGTTATCCGGCCGGCACCCGTCTGTTCGGCAAGGTCACCAATCTGGCCGATTACGGCTGCTTCGTGGAAGTGGAGCCGGGCGTCGAAGGTCTGGTGCACGTTTCCGAAATGGACTGGACCAACAAGAACGTCAATCCGTCCAAGATCGTGCAGGTCGGCGACGAGACCGAAGTCATGGTGCTCGAGATCGACGAAGAGCGCCGCCGCATTTCGCTGGGCATGAAACAGTGCACCCCGAATCCGTGGGACGATTTCGCTGCCACTCACAACAAGGGCGACCGTCTCTCCGGCAAGATCAAGTCGATTACCGATTTCGGTATCTTCGTGGGTCTCGATGGCGGCATCGACGGTCTGGTGCATCTGTCCGACATCTCCTGGGATATCCCGGGCGAGGAAGCGGTGCGCAATTACAAGAAGGGTGACGAAGTCGAGGCGGTGGTGCTGGCGGTTGACGCACAGCGCGAACGCATCTCGCTCGGTATCAAGCAGATGGAAAAAGATCCGTTTGCCAACTTCCTGGCCGAACATCCGAAGGGCAGCATGGTGACGGGCAAAGTGGTCACCGTGGACGCCAAGGGTGCCAATATCGATCTCGGTAACGGGATCGAAGGCTATCTGCGTGCTTCCGAACTGTCGCGTGACCGTGTCGAAGACGCGCGCACCGTGCTCAAGGAAGGCGATGAAGTGGAAGCCCGTTTCGTGGGCATGGATCGCAAGACTCGCAGCATCACCTTGTCGGTGAAAGCCAAGGAGATGCAGGAAGAGGCGCAGGCAATGGAGGATTACAGCCGCACCGCGTCGGCTGGTACCACCACCCTGGGCGATCTGCTCAAGGAACACATCGGCGGTAACAAGGACGCATGATGAACGGCGCCCGCAGCCGCTCGGCTGCGGGCGTTTTTGACCATCTTCGTTATTCGGGGTCCCGGTCTTGAATTTCCGAAATTTCGGGCCGGGTGATCGGTTATTGTTGCAGGCGGTAGTCGCAGGATGACAAAGTCAGAACTGATCGAGATCATCGCCAGAAAGCAAAGCCATCTTGCCGGCAAGGATATCGAGCTTGCCGTCAAGACTGTGCTCGAGCAGATGAGCAACGCCTTGTCGACCGGACGGCGTATCGAGATTCGCGGCTTTGGCAGTTTCTCCCTGCATTTCAGGCCACCCCGCATGGGCCGCAATCCGAAAACCGGTGAATCGGTAGCCTTGCCTGGAAAGTACGTGCCGCATTTCAAGCCGGGCAAGGATCTGCGTGATCGGGTGAACGAAAGCCTGGAAGCGGAATAGCAATGGCCGGGGCAGTGCCCGCAGGCTGGCAACATTTTCGATTCAACTGAACGAAATTTCTCATGCTACGCTGGATCGCCATCATTTTTTTCCTGTGTATCTTTGTGGTGGCATTGCTGTTTGCCTATGCCAACGGCACTACCGTCCAGTTGAATTATCTGGCGGGTGATATCCAGGTTCATCTCTCTTCGGCACTGCTGGGTGCCGCCATCGTTGGTTGGTTGTTGGGGCTGCTGAGCAGCCTGGCGGTGATTTTCCGTCTCAAGCGCGAAGCCTGGAAGCTGAAACGGTCGATCCGTGACGCGGAGGCGGAGATCCGCAATTTGCGCAACCTTCCGCTCAAGAATGACCATTGATTCGTCGGCAATCCTCATTCTGTTGCTCATGGCCGCGGCCGCGCTTGGCTGGCTGTTCGCGCGCTGGGAGCAGGGCGGTGGACGCGATTCGCGGTTCAAGCTGGTCAGTGCCGAATACTTCAAGGGTCTGAACTATCTGCTCAACGAGCAGCCCGACAAGGCCATCGAAGTGTTCGTCAAGATGGCCGAAGTGGATTCCGATACGGTAGAAACACACTTTGCCCTGGCAAGCCTGTTCAGGCGCCGTGGCGAAGTGGATCGTGCCATCCGTATTCATCAGAATCTCATTGCACGTCCTACGCTTACCCGTATGCACCGGGCCCAGGCGCTGTTCGAACTGGCGCAGGATTACCTGCGTGCCGGCTTGCTGGATCGCGCCGAGAGCATACTGCTGGAAATGCTGGATACGCCGACCTACACCGAGGTGGCGTTACGCGGCCTGATTTCCCTGTATGAACAGCAAAAGGACTGGGAACAGGCCATCAGCATGCGCCGGCGCCTGCAGGCGGTAACCGGTCTGTCGGAGGAGCCGACCATTGCGCAGTATTTCTGCGAACTGGCACAAGCGGCACTCGCCAGCGACGACATTCCGCTTGCCAAGCGTTTCCTGAAGCGTGCACAGTCTCACGATCCTGAAGGCGTGCGTGCGAGTCTGGTGCTGGCGCAGATGGCGGAACGGGAGCAGGACTGGGCGCGCAGCCAGCGGCAGTACCAGAAAGTGCTTCAGCGCGATGCGCGCTATGCCACCGAAATTCTGCCCACGCTGGCGCGCGTCGTGAAACAGGCGGGCAACAAACCGTCTCTGAGCGAAATATTGAGCGAGTTGCGGCAGCAAGACCCCAAAGCATCAACCTATATCGCGTTGGCAGCGATTCTCGATCCAGGCCTTGACGATGCCGTATCACGCGAGTGCGTTGCCGGTTATCTCCGGAATGAAACAAGCCTGCGCGCACTCTACGAAATGTATGTGAGTTTTTCCAAGCAGGATGCCAACGCCGGTCAGGAGCTGACGTTATTGCAGGCGGCAGTACGCAAGCTGCTGCAGAATGGTCCGCGCTATCGTTGCGAGGAATGCGGTTTCAGGGGGCGTACGTTGTATTGGCAATGCCCGAGCTGCAAAACGTGGAACAGCACAGTACCGTTCTACGAGATCAGCTTTGCCGCGTCACCAACACAACATGCCACGTGACGTCGTCGCCTGAACAGGTCCGATACAAATACAAGGGCAACAAGATGAAGAAAGTTCGAGTTCGTAAGGCTGTGTTTCCGGTCGCGGGTCTGGGCACCCGATTTCTCCCGGCGACCAAGGCGAGTCCGAAGGAGATGTTGCCGGTAGTCGACAAGCCGCTGATTCAGTATGCGGTGGAGGAGGCTGTCGAGGCGGGAGCCGACACGCTGGTATTCATCACCAGCCGTACCAAGCGCAGTATCGAGGATCATTTTGACCGCGCCTATGAACTGGAAACGGAACTCGCGTTGCGCCAGAAGGAAAAGGAACTGGCGCTGGTACAGAGTATCGTTCCGGAGAATGTGAACTGTATCTATATCCGTCAGGCGGAAGCGCGCGGGTTAGGTCATGCTGTGTTGTGTGCGGAATCTGTAGTGGGCGATGAACCCTTCTATGTGATTCTTGCCGACGACTTGATACAGGGCAAGACATACTCTTCGTTGCATCAGATGCATGCAGTGTATGAACAGCACGGCTGCAGCGTCATTGGTGTTGAGCGGGTCGCGCGTCAGGAAACCGGTCGCTACGGCATCATTACGCCTGAACCTGCAGGTGACCGGCTATACAAGATCAAGCATATCGTCGAAAAACCCCAACCCGCCGATGCACCTTCCACATTGGGCGTAGTTGGGCGCTACCTGCTTACCCCGGGCATATTCCCGTTGTTGCAGAAAACCGGCGCCGGTGCCGGCGGTGAAATTCAGCTCACTGACGCGATTCAGACATTGCTCGGGCAGGAAGCGGTATACGCCTGTGAATATGAAGGTGTGCGCTACGATTGCGGCAGCAAATTCGGTTACCTGCAGGCTACCGTCGAATTCGGTCTCCAGCATCCGGAGCTCGGTAATGATTTCCGGGATTACCTGATGAAGATCGGAGCTGATCTGCAACGTGGCAAGCATTGATCGCGCACATGCAGCTGAATCAGTCCATGGCCTGGGCGGTGCTGGTAATTGCTGGCTTGTTTGAAACCGCGTGGGCGATCGGACTCAAATACTCTGCCGGCTTCAGTCGTCCGGTTCCCACGTTTCTCACTGTTATCGCCATCATCATCAGCATGGGGCTGCTGGGCTGGGCCGCGCGCAGCTTGCCTATCGGGACTGCTTATGCGGTGTGGACCGGGATCGGTGCCGTCGGCGCGGTCCTGCTGGGTATTGTGTTGTTTGGAGAGTCTGCGCAACCGCTGCGACTGGTTTGCATCGGCTTGA
>DASUXE010000407.1:0-3373 GCA_036378075.1 Gammaproteobacteria bacterium | reverse complement strand
ACACAAAACTGCAAATCGAAGGAACTGTCGCCAAATGCACTGAATCGAACCTCGGGGCGCGGCTCGATAAGCGCCGTTGGATTACGGTCGGCCACGTTCATCAGGACCGCCCTTACCCGGGCAATATCCTCCTTTTCCCCGATGCTGATCTGCATGTCGATCCGCCGGATCGGGAACCGGGTCATATTGGTGATCTCCGATTTCACCAGGCTTTCATTCGGCACCCGTACCAGCAGATTGTCGAAGGTCCGCAACTTTACCGACAACAGATCGATGGAGAGCACTTCGCCGCTGGTGCTGCCAATGGAAATGGTGTCACCGATGGCAAAGGACTTTTCGCCGATCAGAAACAGGCCGCTGATCAGGTTGGATGCGGAGGTCTGCGATGCAAAGCCTACCGCCACGGTCAGAATGCCGGCTGCGCCAAGAAAGATGTTGCTGATGTCGTGACTCACCTGACGCAGGGCCAGCAGGATTGCAATCAGAAACAGCCCATAGAACACCAGCCGTCGTGCCAGCATGCCGCGGTGAACATCAAGCCGGTGCGCGCTCAGGCGACCGACTATGCGTGCCATGAGCTGCGCGATCAGAAAACCCACCACCACAATCAGAATTGCCCGGCCCCATGCCAGCGTGGTGGCGCTGCTCAACAGATCATAAACGTGACTGACTTTCTGATGCATGGTGCTTTATCCAAAAAACCTGCTGAGCGCACGAAATACGCTGCTGTCATCATCGATCTGCCGGGGCACGCCGATCTGTTTCAGCGCCATGCCACCGGGTAACCTGGCATCGCCAAGTTGCAGACGTGCCTGGTCATCACGTCCGGATCGTTCCAGCAGCACTGATTGGGTCCAGAATTCTCCCGCCTTGTTTTCGTACAGAGTTAACAACGGCACCGGTACGCTCAAACGTTCCAGCAACAACGGCTCGTGACCATGATTACGGATCCGCACGGGCGTGATGGCGCGATGCGGGCGCGGCACGATGTCTTCGATCCGGGTATGCGCCAGTGTGCGGCTGGCGTAACACAATTCTCCCTGGCGTGTATTGGGACCAAACCAGGTGTCGGACGGTCGCAGGGTCGGCATTTCGATCAGCATCGGCGACTGGCTGCCTGCGGAGACGGTCACCCACAGCGTAGTGCTGACAAACAAGGTCACTTCTTCGCCACTGGGAATGAACAGCGGCATCTCGGGACGCACCACCACCGGACGGTCAGCGAGTGCCGGGCTCAACCGCAGCGGTCTGTCGGTTTCACGAAGGCTGAAACGGTAAACCTGCATGTCGGCTTCAGGAGATCTGATCGGCAAATTCAGCTCGACCCTTGCAACCTGTTGCATCAGCTCTTCGCCTGACCGCCATGCCAGGCGCCATTCTCCCGCCAGATGCTGAACCCAGAGTTCGAGCGGCCCGATATGCCAGCGGCCCATGCTCTGCATGGGAAGCGAAAATTCACCGCACCAGACACGACTGCGTGTCTGATCGGCAGAGTCAGAGTCCTTCACGCTTGGCCTGCTCCCAGATACTGTCCATTTCTTCCAGCGTCGCCTGTTCGGGACGCCGGCCTCGTTCCGCCAGCCCCGTCTCGACACGTCGGAAGCGGCGCTCAAATTTCCGATTGGTCCCGCGCAATGCCTGTTCCGGGTCCACGCCCAGTTTGCGCGCCAGATTGGCAACCGCGAACAACACATCCCCCAGTTCATCGATAATTCTGTCCTGCGAGGCATCGATTGCAATCTCGTGCTGCAATTCCGCCAGCTCCTCGCGAATCTTGGCAAATACCGGTTCCATCTCCGGCCAGTCGAACCCGACATGCGCGGCGCGTTTTTGTATCTTGACGGCCCGTGTCAATGCCGGCAGCGTGACCGGTATCCCGTGCAACACACCCTGGGCGCCGTGCTTGCGTTCACGCTCAAGCGCCTTGCGCGACTCCCAGTCACGCTTCTGTGCCTCGGCATCGGCAAAACTCATGTCACCGAACACGTGCGGATGACGCTCCACAAGCTTGCGGTTGATGCCGCGGGCAACGTCGTCGAAATCGAAATGCCCCTGTTCTTCTGCAATACGTGCATGAAAGACCGTCTGCAACAGCAGATCGCCGAGTTCTTCCCGCAATGCTTCGGTGTCACCGTGTTCGATTGCGTCCGCAACTTCGTATGCTTCTTCGATGGTGTACGGCGCGATACTCTGAAAACTCTGCTGCCGGTCCCAGGGGCAACCGTGCTCCGGATCGCGCAGCCGCGCCATGACTTCAAGCAGGCGTTGCATCTCGTTCATGCTGCGATCCACTGCTCCAGTTTGCCGAGGAATCCGACCAGCATGGCTGCCGTCGCCCCCCAGATGATGTGGCCATCATAGTCAAACTGGTAATAGCCGACATCGCGCCCGGCCAGTTGACGGCTGTGCACCCGTCGGTTGAGCGGGTCCGATAACCAGTCCAGCGGCACCTCGAAGATTTCGGCGACTTCCAGCGGATCGGGGCTGAGTTCGAAACCGGGGCGAATCAAACCCACAACTGGCGTGACCGCGTAACCGGTAATCGTCAGATAGCCGTCCAGATAGCCGATCACTTCAATAAAGCTCCGCGACAGGCCGGTTTCTTCCTCGGTTTCGCGCAATGCGGTCTGAATCGGATCCAGGTCGACAGGCTCGACGCTGCCGCCGGGAAAACTGACCTGCCCGGCATGTACCTGCAGCCGGTCAGTGCGGCGCGTCAACAAGACGGTATGCCCCGATTCGCGTTCAACCAGGGGTACCAGTACCGATGCCGGTTTCCAGGGCTGCTTTGGCAACATGCCGGGCGGCAAGCCGCCGTAGGCCCGCCGCGGACTGAAATCCTCTGGCGGCTTGCTTGCTGCAAGATGCTTGCGAATAACCTGGCTCAGCTGGCTATTCCGGGCTGTCATTACTTTATATATCAATTAGATATAGAATATTATTAATCTATTCCTTGATACCACCTTTAGTGAGTTCCGCCGGATCAAGCAGCTCCTTGAGGCGTGCTTCGGACAGATCCGTCATTTCCTTGGCCACCTCCATGATCGGACGGCGTTGTTTATAGGCCTGCTTGGCGATGGCCGCGCCCTTTTCATAGCCGATGACCATATTCAGAGCCGTCACCAGGATCGGGTTCTTGTCCAGCGCCTGCTGCAGCTGGGTCTCGTTGACCGTAAAGCCCTTGATAGTGCTGTCCGCCAGCAGCCGTGCAACATTGGCGAGCAGTTCGATACTTTGCAGCAGGTTGTAGGCAATCATCGGCAGCATCACATTGAGCTGGAAATTGCCCGCCTGCCCGCCTAGGGTGATGGCAGCATCGTTGCCGATCACCTGGGCGGCCACCATCACGGTAGCTTCCGGAATTACCGGATTG
>DASUXE010000406.1:0-2256 GCA_036378075.1 Gammaproteobacteria bacterium | reverse complement strand
CCCGGTTGCAGCGTCATTGCTGCAGTCGAGAACGGCGAGATCAGCCGCCGCCGCTACCAGAGCTATCGTGCGCTCAGCAGGCAACCGTTGGATTGACCGAGGGGGAAGTTATTCAGCCTGGCGGCCAGAGCATCTGCCGACCACCCAGCAGATGCAGATGGATGTGAAACACCGACTGTCCCGCGCCGGCGTTGCAATTCATCACGGTGCGATAACCCGGTTCTGCAATGCCTTCCTGTTGTGCGATTTCCTGCGCGCAAAGAAACATTTTTCCGACCAGCGATGCGTCTGCCTGCGTCAGGTCGTTCAAGGTACTGATGTGCTTGCGGGGCACGATCAAGATGTGGCTGGGCGCCTGCGGATTGATATCGCGAAACGCGATCAACTTATCGGTCTCCCACACGACATCCGGCGTGATTTCTCCGCTTGCCATCTTACAAAACAGGCAATCGTTCATGATACTCACCCACTATGGCTATTCAGGCACCGCAAAAATGTCATAGTGCCGCCAATCGGCCACGTTGTTTTCCGAAAGCACTTTTCCGTAATAATTCTCATCGCTTTCCCATTTATACAAGCGATAACCAAGATCGCGCAAATCCCGAAAATAGCTTCGGCGTCGCTCGGTCGATAAATGCTTGTATATTTCAGTCTTGATAAATGGTCGGTTTCTTAACAGCAGATCGGGAATCGACTGGATTACGTCAGGATCATATCCCTCGGTATCAATTTTGATATAGCGTATCCTTGAAAACAAATCCGGATGTTCCTGCTTAAGAAATTTCTCCAGATTGCGGCCCTGAACAGTCAATTTAAAAAAGTGCGCGTGTCGCCAAGCGCTGATATTCTTGTGCTTCCCGCCGTTACAAAAACCCGAATCGGAATATTCAAAAATCATCCTGCCGTCATCGGCGGTCGCAGCGAACATGAACGGATATATGTTCATTTTCCCGCGATTCAGTGCCGCGTTGGCACTCAACACCTTGAAGACATATGGATTCGGTTCCAACGCAATCACCCCTCCAGCAGGTCCAACTGCAAGGGCAATCGGCAGCGTGGAATCGCCAGTGTGCGCACCAATATCAATGGCAAAGTCACCGGGTGACAGGAATTCGCGCAGAGCATCCACATGCGCTTGAGCAAACTCCTTGGGTTTCTCGGCAGGATGCCGCCAAGCAGCAAACTGTATCTCTCCTTCCCTGGCCAATTGAAAGCGCTGGACATCATATTCGAATTCCCTGGCAGGCGGTTTAACGCCTATTCCATAAAAGAATTCTCTTAATTTCATGTTGCATATCTCTAGCCTTGGGAACTTCGCGTATTCATTGCATTTCATGCCGGCCGCTGAACGCATGTGACAGCGTACCACCGTCAATGTATTCAAGCTCGCCACCGACTGGCACGCCGTGTGCAATGCGGGTGGCGCGCACCCCGTGAGCCCGCGCCAGTTCGGCCAGATAATGCGCGGTAGCTTCACCTTCGACCGTCGGATTGGTTGCCAGGATAAGTTCCCTCACTCCACCGTCCTTGAGGCGGGTTTCCAGTTGTCCCAGACCCAGTTCGTCCGGGCCAATGCCGTCGAGGGGTGACAGATGCCCCATCAGGACAAAATACTGCCCACCGAAACCGGTGGCATTTTCAACTGCATAAACATCGGCCGGGGTTTCCACCACGCAGACCAGTCCGGCATCCCGGCGTGACGAATTGCAGATGGCACAGACCGGCGTGTCGGTAAACATGCGACAACGTTCACAATGCCCGACGCCGGCCACGGCGCTTTGCAATGCCGATGACAATGCCAGCGCCGCGTTCCGGTCGCGTTCCAGCAGATGAAACGCCATACGTTGCGCCGATTTTTGCCCGACGCCGGGCAAACAACGTAGCGCGTCGATTAATTGTTGCAATAAAGGCGCGTAGCTCACCATGACTCCGGGATGTTCAGAACGGCAGCTTCATGCCGCCAGGCAAACCCATGCCGGCGGTCATGCCGGAAAACCGTTCGCGCGTGGTGGCCTCGATCTTGTTCACTGCATCGTTGACTGCCGCGGCGATCAGGTCTTCCAGCATTTCCTTGTCGTCGCCAACGATCTTGTCGTCGATCGTGACTCGCCGCACTTCGTGCTTGCCGGTCATGGTCACCTTGACCATCCCGCCGCCGGCTTCGCCGGTCACTTCCATGCGCGCCAGCTCTTCCTGGGCCTTCTGCATGTTCGCCTGCAGCTGCTGCGCCTGTTTCATCAGGCCGCCTAGACCACC
>DASUXE010000405.1:0-6795 GCA_036378075.1 Gammaproteobacteria bacterium | reverse complement strand
GCATCGGGAGGAACACAGCATCGAAGTCCAGCTGCCTTTCCTGCAAACCGTGCTCGGCAACTTCACACTGGTACCGTTGGTGGTCGGCCGTTGCACCACGACACAAGTTACCGCCCTGCTGGAACGGCTCTGGGATGACAGGGAGACCCTGGTTGTCATCAGTTCCGATCTCAGCCATTACCATGCGTACGCACTTGCGGAACGACTGGATATGGAAACCGCACGGCGTATCGAAGCGCTTCAAGGCCCGCTTGATGGCAGTCAGGCCTGCGGTGCGTATCCATTAAATGGAATGCTGGACATGGCGCGACAGCACGCCATGCACATTGAACGTCTTGATCTCCGGAATTCCGGCGATACCGCCGGTTCCAGGGATCGCGTGGTCGGTTACGGGGCCTGGGCTATCCATGACGCTTGATGCCGATGATTGCCGTGCACTGCTGCACACTGCCCGGTTAACAATCGAACACGCGCTTCACCACGAGAGCGACAAACCAGTACGAATTTCGGGATCTGCTGCGCTTAATGAATGGCGCGCCAGTTTCGTGACGCTGAAAATCGCCGGCAATCTGCGCGGCTGTATCGGCACCCTGCAACCGCTGCGTGAGTTGCTGGACGATGTGGCCCACAATGCCTATGCCGCAGCGTTTCGTGATCCACGCTTCTCCCCGCTGGCAGCGGTTGAGACAGCAAAGGTGCAGATCGAGATTTCGGTACTGGATGAACCTGAAACACTTGCGGTCGCCGACCGCAATGAGTTGCTGCAAAGCTTGCGGCCAGGCCGGGACGGCCTGATCGTTGCATGCGCTTCGCGGCGCGCCACCTTCTTACCGTCCGTCTGGGAGGTACTTGCTGATTCCGATGAGTTTGTCACACAGTTATGGAGAAAGGCCGGACTCCCGCCGGGAAGCTGGCCAGCCGATATTCAGCTGTTGCGCTACAGTGTGCAGCATTTTCACGAACCCGCTGCCGCCAGGTTGCCGCGCTATTGATTCGCGCCTCGTCCGCTGTTTACGATAGCGTGCCACAATCGGCCTCACCGAAGTCTACCCAACACAAGGGAAACGAAATGAAGAAGATATTGGTAATTATCAGCTGCCTGCTGCTATTGAGCGCATGCGGCTCCAGCAGTGATTCAAAACAGGGCAAGGACGCCGACAATACACCGCCGAAAAAGACGGTGTTCGATTCTTACGTACAGGATGTCAACAAGGCCAAACAAGTACAAGGCACACTGGATGCGGCTCAACAGAAGGCCAATGCGCAGCTGCAGCAGGCCGAATCCGCCGGCACCACCAGCCAGCCTCAACCAGCAGAACCTCCCTCCAACCACTGACCTGTCAGAGATGAGGCCACAGCTTCGGCGACGGCAATCCGTCGCCGAAGCTGCTATCCGCCGGTCATGAGTTTCAGCTGCCGGTCATGAGTTTCAGCTGCCGGTCATGCCAGCGTGACATCAGCAGGATGCTGGATATTGCGCCGATGAAAGCCGTCAGCATGTCCCACTGCGTATCCCAGACGTCACCTTGGGTAGCAAGAAATGCGACCGCCCCACTGCCGCTCGCTTCCGCTACGCCCCATTCCAGCAGTTCGTAGCTTGCGCTCAGCGCAAGACAGAAACTCAACACTGTGAAAACCAGCCAGCCGCCGCGCGGAATCGGCGAACGCCGCAAAAGTACTTCACGAGCGATCAATGCCGGCACGAAACCCTGTGCGAAATGCCCCACGCGGTCAAAATCATTGCGGGTCAGACCCGCCAGGTCCCGAATCCAGTTGAACAAGGGCACTTCTGCATACGTGTAATGGCCACCAACCATCAAGATGCAGGCATGCAGCAGCACAAGGGTATAAACCAGCGTGGTAAAACGAAACCCCGGATAGACGACGATCAGCAGCGGCACCCCGAGCATGACCGGGAAGGTTTCCAGCACCCAGGTGAAATAATCGTGAGGCCGGATGCCGGACCAGGCAAAAATCAGGGCACATGCCAGCAACAACGTCCAGTGCGATGCCGGTATGCGGACCCTCATGTTGGCGGTGTCGCCGGTAACCGGGACCACACCGTGGTACGGCCAAACAATGAAAACCCGATGTAACCTCGCACCTTCAAGTCGCCGTTCTTCATCAGCGTCATCTTGCAGTGGTAGGTTTTGCCCGATTCCGGATCGTAGATACTGCCATCCGACCAGACATTATCACCGGCGTAACGAAATCCGCTGAGTAACGGCAGACCGATGATTGGCCGGGTCCGCAATGCTATCTCAGGGTTCTCACGGTCCACCTTGGACTTGCCTGCCATGCCTTGCTGGTCATCCGCGGGATAATCAGGCTCCTTGAGCCAGACGATATGTCCTTCGTATTGCCCGTTCCGCAGCGCAATCTCGACATGGGACTTGCCGCCTTCAGTAACCCATATCCCGACAATGGCATCCGGATTGCCGTTCGCGGCACGTACCGCATGACCCGAAATTGTCACGACCGCACAGAGCACGAGAGCACGCATCACACGCATATGCATCACCCAATCCGGTAAGAGATTATTTGATTCGCCTGACAAACACGTTGTTGCTGTTTCCCGGGATTGTCAGGAGGTAACCAAATGCCAGTTTCTTGATGACGACCTGTGGATGATCAAGTCGCATATCGGTTTCGTAACCGGGTCCGGCTTGTTGCCAGACCTGGCCATTTTCGAGCTTGAAAACGGTATTGCCGGTCCATCCCCGCAATACGCCATCAATGCGCGATTCGATTTGTTGCGGCCCCTGATCCGGTATTTGTTCGCTGCCGAACGCGGCCGCGGCCGGCTTTGCGGCTGCAGCTGATGGTAGCACTGCAGCAGGCACATCAACCGTCGCCGGCCGGTTGGTCTGATGCAGATAGCTGTTGAACCAGGCATTGAACGTGGCCAGTTCCTTGGGCGTCAATTTATCCAGCCCGGCATCGTGAAATCGCGTAACGCTCATGAGATCCCGCACATCAACCGGTTTAGCCGTTTCCGCTGCCAGAGCGCTGATCGCGGGCAACAGCGCTGCAATGATCAAAATACCAAATTTCATACGACGCATGGTTCAAGCACCTCTTACCAAGGCAAATTACCCAGATCCACATTTCCGCCGGTCAGAATAACACCGACCCGGCGATCTTTGACGTCGACAAGTCCGACGCGCAGTGCCGCCACCGCGATCGCCGAAGACGGCTCGACAATGATTTTCATTCGCTCCCAGATATAACGCATTGCGGAAACAATTGCCGGGTCGTCCACGCGCACGATATCGTCAACGTGTTCCCGGATCACGGCGAAAGTCAGTGGGCCGATCGTGGCGCGCAGCCCGTCCGCTACTGTGTCCGGTGCGGCGACCGGCTCAATATGACCCGCCTTGACGGAACGCCAGGCATCGTCGGCACCCAGCGGTTCGATTCCGATCACCCGGCACCCGGGACGTCGTCCTCGCGTTGCCACGGCCGTACCCGATAGCAGCCCGCCACCGCCAAGCGGCGCCATGATCACGTCCAGGTCAGGAACTTCGTCGTGCAATTCCAGTGCCGCAGTGCCCTGCCCCGCCATCACCGCAAAATCGTTGTAGGGATGCACAACCACCGCGCCGCTGCTCTCGACAAACTCGGCGAGAACCGATTCGCGCCCCGCCTGGGTGGGTTCACAGTAGATAATGCGCGCACCGTATTCAGCCACCGCGCGCTTCTTGAAAGCGCTAGCGTTATTCGGCATCACTACACAGGCCGAGACACCGCGACGCCGTGCCGCCAACGCCAGAGCAGCACCATGATTGCCCGATGAGTGAGTTGCGACTCCATGCTCCAACGCGATATCCGGCAGGGCAAACACCGCATTGGTCGCACCGCGCAACTTGAATGCTCCCATCTCCTGGAAGTTTTCACATTTGAAATGAATGCTCGCGCCCAGTTCAGCATCCAGCTCCGGGCAAGTCAGCACCGGCGTATGCCGTACCTTGCCCGCAATACGTTGCGCGGCGGTTTCGATATCGGCCAGCGTCAATCCAGGAACTGTATTCATATTACGGTACACCGGTAAGCGGCGCTTCAGGTGGCTACACCACTCCATTCGGCGCGGAACAATTGTGCACGGTAATGTTTCAGTTCAGCCACCGAGTCACGGATATCTTCCAGCGCCAGATGTGTGGCCTGCTTGGTGAAGCCCGGCATGGATGGTGCCCAGCGTTTGGCGAGTTCCTTGAGCGTGCTGACGTCGAGATTGCGATAATGGAAAAAGCGTTCGAGTTCCGGCATGTAGCGGTACAGAAAGCGGCGATCCTGACAAATGCTGTTGCCGCACATCGGCGAGCTATTGGCAGGAACATACTGTTTCAGAAATTCCAGCGTCAGCTTTTCGGCACCCGCCTCGTCCACGGCGCTGTCGCGTACCCGCTGGGTCAGGCCCGACTGGCCGTGCTGGCGTGTGCACCACTCACCCATTGCGGCAAGCACCGCGTCGTGCTGGTGCACGGCAAATACCGGACCCTCGGCAAGGATGTTGAGATCCTTGTCGGTCACCAGGGTGGCAATCTCCAGTATCCGGTCCTGGTCCGGATCGAGTCCCGTCATCTCCAGGTCGAGCCAGACCAGATTTTCCGGGTTAGGCGACATATGATTTCCTCGGTATTTGGATGGCCACTCCGCCAGTTTAACCTGCCGCCCCCGACCTGCCCATACGCCACGGGTTTCCGTACAATGCCCGACTCCATTCCGCACGATGCCCTTACCTCATGAATCTGCTGACCTGGCTGTTCCTTGCTGCGCTCATCACCAGCACCCTGCTGCGCGGATGGCTCGCGTGGCGTCAAATGCGTTACGTAAGCACACATAGGGCCGAGGTGCCGGCCGCATTTGCATCGGAAGTTGAACTCCCCGCTCATCAGAAGGCCGCCGATTACACGGTCGCCAAGGCTCGCCTGGGACTGGTGAACCTGGGCCTCGATTTTGCGTTGACGCTGATCTGGACCGTGGGCGGCGGACTGGCGGTAGTCGACACTGCGTGGCATCACGTGCTGGACGGTACCCTGTCACGGGGCGTCCTGGTCATAGCCAGTTTTGCGCTGCTCAGCGGTTTGATCAGCCTGCCGCTGGGAATCTGGTCAACCTTCGTGACCGAAGCACGCTTCGGCTTCAACCGCACCAACGTGAAAACCTTCGTACTCGACCTTCTCAAAGGTCTGCTGCTGGCCGCTGTGCTGGGGTTGCCGCTGCTGTACGCAGCGTTGTGGCTCATGCAGGCAAGCGGCGTTTTGTGGTGGCTATACGTATGGTTGCTGTGGATGGGCTTCAGTCTGGCGATTACCTGGGCCTGGCCGGTGTTTATCGCGCCCCTGTTCAATCGTTTTACACCGCTCGATGACGCTGCACTCAAGCAGCGAATCGAAACCTTGCTGCAACGCTGCGGTTTCACCAGCCGCGGCGTGTTTGTGATGGACGGATCGTCCCGTTCCACGCATGGCAACGCCTACTTCACCGGCTTCGGCAAACACAAACGCATCGTGTTCTTCGATACCCTGATGGTAAAACTTGCCCCGGACGAAATCGAGGCGGTACTCGCTCACGAACTCGGACATTTCCGTCTCCGCCATGTGATTCAGAGGCTGTTGGTCACCGCGGTTCTGAGTCTCGCCGGACTTTCGCTGCTGGGCTGGTTGACGCTGAAACCGTGGTTTTACTCCGGGCTTGGCGTCACACAACCGTCGGCTTACATGGCCCTGCTGCTGTTCATGTTGCTGATTCCGCCGTTTCTGTTTTTGCTGGAGCCCGTCATGTCTGCCTGGTCGCGCAAGCACGAATTTCAGGCCGATGCCTATGCCACACGTCAAACCGATGCGCTGGCCCTGATACGGGCGCTGGTGAAACTCTACCGCGACAATGCCAGCACGCTGACACCCGATCCGCTGTATTCACTGTTTCATGATTCGCATCCGCCGGCAGCCGCGCGCATTGCGCGGTTGCAAACCCTGGCTCGCACTTCGTGATCCCATGAACAACAGCTTCGACGGCCGGGTTATCGTGAATTTTGGCCGTCACATGACAGTTGAAACCGCCTCCGGCGAACTGATCGAATGCCGCATCAAGGGCCGCAGCCTGCATCCTGTGTGTGGCGACTTCGTAACGGTCGAACGTCTGAACGACGGCTCCGGCCGGATCACAGTGATACGTGAACGCCGCTCCCTGATGGTTCGACATGATCAGCGCCTCGGTCAACAACCTCTCGCAGCCAACGTGGACCGTATGATCATTGTCGTTGCTCCCAAACCGGCCCCTGACCCCGCCATGATCGATCGCTATCTGGCTGCCGCGGAAATCCTGAAAATTCCACCCACGATTCTGCTCAACAAGATCGACCTGCTGGGCGCAGAATCGCCGGCGTCGTGGGAGCAGGATCTGGACGAATACGCGGCGATCGGCTACACGATTTTGAAAACCAGCGCGCTCACCGGAGCGGGGATGGCAGTTCTTGGCGAAACCTTGCGCGGACACACCGGCGTTGTCGTCGGCCAGTCGGGAACCGGTAAATCGTCACTGCTCAAAGCGCTGGTACCGGACGCGCAAATCCGTATTGGCGAGATTTCCCGTGCCACCGATGAAGGCCGGCACACCACCACCGTATCCGCGTTGTACCACTTGCCCGGCAACGGCGACCTGATCGATTCGCCGGGTGTACGCGGTTTTCAGCTCTGGCCGTTATCGGCGCGGGAGCTGGCGTACGGATTTGTGGAATTCCGCGCCTATCTCGGCCGCTGCAAATTTTCCGATTGCGGCCATCTGCACGAGCCC
>DASUXE010000404.1:0-3907 GCA_036378075.1 Gammaproteobacteria bacterium | reverse complement strand
TGGGCGACGAAGTGTTTATTCTGTTGCAGCTCATGGAGTCCCCGGAGCGGCTGCCGGTGGCGGCGAAAGTGGTGTGGGTGACGCCGCGGGGATCACAGGGCAAGCGTGCTGCAGGCATCGGCGTGCAGTTCAGCGATCAGGACGGTGGTAACGCGCAGCGCAAGATTGAAAGCTATCTGGGTGGCGCACTGCAGGCGGATCGCCCGACACATACGATGTAGCCGGATCGCGTTCACGCGGGGGATAAAAAACAAGCCGCTCAAAGCGGCTTGTTTTGCAATGCAGGATCGTTACGGGCTTCAAGTCGCAATCGCCGACAGACCGCCTTTCAGCACATAGGCATCGAATCCGCGTTCACTGAGGATATACGCGCCCGCCGAACTGCGGCGACCGGTGTCGCAGCACACCACGTATTTGCGTTTTGGATCAAGCGTGTCCAGCTTGAGGCGGATGAAGTAGAGCGGGATGTTGATGGCACCATCCTGGTGCTGGTTTTCGAATTCACTGGGCAGACGGACGTCGAGCCACTGTCCGCCGTCAGTGACGATCTTTTTTGCTTCTTCGTGGTTGACCCATTTCTGCAAGGGCTCGTTCAGCAGGGTCTTGAAGTCTTCTTTCGCAAGTCGCACCAGTGAACCGTCCGTGACCATGGTGATGGTGGCATTGCGCTTGGCGTCGGAAATGAGTGCCTCCTCGCCAAAACTGTCGCCGACCCCCAGTTCCGCCAGCTTGATGCCGGCCTTGTTGGTGGGGGTTTCGCGGGTCACCACGCAACGTCCGGCGGCAATGATGTAGAAGAAGTCGCCTTCGTCACCCTGCTTGATGATTACATCGCCGGGCTTGCGGGTGATGTGTTCCATGCGCATGAACATGGCCTGAATGTTGGCCGGTGGAATGCGATGGAATGCCTTGGTCTGCAGAATGGTGGTCATCCAGTCGTCGGCCGGCGTTTCTTCCTGGGCCTGCAATTCGCCGACCTCGAACGCGCCGGTCTGGTCCCAGGTCAGCATGATGTCCAGCAGGTCGCTGTCCACGGCGAAGAATTCGATGTCGGTTTTGGCGCGGGCCGAAAGATGGCGCGGCATCTGCGGGGCGAGCGGGTGGCGGGCTTCGTCGCTGCCGGCGGAGATCACCTTGATGACCTTGTCGCCCGAGCGCAGTTCCACCTCGCCCTTGGACAGATACACCGTGCGCTTGTCGCTGTCGCCCTGTTTGAACAGGTACCTGCCGGCGCCCAGCTCCTGGAGTTGGGTCTTGCTGGCGATATCCGCCTGATTTTCCGGTTTGAGGCCGCTCAGGGGAGAGAAATTCTTGACGAGTTCGCGGTCGAGTGGTCTGGTCGCCATGCCTTACAAACCTTGGGGTCTTGTTGTTCTGAATGGGTGCGCCAACCCCTCGTGCGCAAGGGGTTCGAATGGTTCGCAGTCTAGCATAAGCGTTCTGTTCATCACCCACCGTCGTCACTGTCCGGAAACGGAACAGGTGCAACAATCAGATTCGAAATAAAATCAATAAATTACTCTAACTTATTGAAATAAATGTTATTTATTTTCGTGATTTGCGATGGGAACAGGCCGGCGGTTGGCGCCGACACGCACATAAGTCATCTGTGCTGTCGCGACTTTCACGCAGGTCTCGGTTTCCCCGTCGTTGCGCTCGGAAAAAACCGTCACGTCAATACTGATGGAGGTGTTGCCGCGACGCGCGACATCGGTATAGAAGCTGACCACGTCGCCGACATAGACCGGGCTCACGAACACAAAGTCGTTGACGGCCACCGTGACCACGCGACCGCCGGCTTCGCGAAACGCCAGAATCGCGCCGCCGATGTCGGCATGGGACATGATCCAGCCACCGAAGATATCGCCCAGGCCGTTGGTGTCCTTGGGCATCGCCAGGGTGCGGACCGTGGCTTCGCGGTCCTTGGGCATTTTATCGAAGGTCATGCTTTGGGTTCCGTCAGCGCCGGCATGCTCCAGCCGGCATCGGGTTTGAAGCGTTCGCCGTGGGTGGCCGCCAGCTTCTCGAGCCGCTGCTTGAGTTCGGCCACGCCGGTGGCGCGGATATAGTTGATGGGGCCGCCGCGGAACGGCGCGAAACCGGTGCCGAAGATGACGCCGGCATCCAGCAGATCGGCATCGGAGACGATACCTTCACGCAATACGGCGACCGCTTCATTCAACATGGAAAGTATCAAACGGTCCTGCAAGTCTTGCGGCATATTGCGGGCGCGGGTCTTGTCCTTGACCGGTTTGCCATCCACATAGCGATAAAAGCCTTCACCGGTCTTGCGGCCAAGCTTGCCGGCTTCCACCAGTTTGGTGAGGCTGTCCGGGATCTTCTTGTTGAATTCCCTGGCGAATACCTTGGAAACGGACAGGCTGACATCGAGTCCCACCGTATCGGCGAGCTCCGCAGGCCCCATGGGCATGCCGTAGTCGAGGGCCGCACGGTCGATGGCTTCCAGCGCAATACCTTCGTCGGCAGCCAGCATGGCTTCCATCATGTATGGCATGAGAATCCGGTTCACGAGAAAGCCCGGCGCGCTTTTCACCGGTACTGCGAGCTTGTCGATGTGACGCGTGAAGGCCAGCGCCTTCTTGATCATTTCGGGATCGCTGTCTTCGGCGTGGATCACTTCCACCAGCGGCATTTTGGCCACCGGGTTGAAGAAGTGCAGGCCCACCAGACGTTGCGGATTCTTGAGCACGGTGCGCAGGGTTTCAAGCCGGATGCTGGAGGTATTGGTGGCCAGTACCGCATCCGCGGGCATTTTGGCATCCAGCGCCTTGTACAAAGTCTGCTTGGCATCCACGTCTTCGAAAATCGCTTCGATCACCACGTCCGCGCTCTTTGCGCCATCACCGGCAACGTCCATCTTGAGACGTGCCACGGCATTCTGGATTTCGGCGCCCTTGAGTTTCTTTTCAAACAGTTTTTGCGCACGTTTGAGCGCCGGTTGAATGTATTTTTCCTCGCGATCCTGCAGTGTGACATCGTAACCGCGCAATGCTGACCAGGCCGCAATGTCGCCGCCCATGGTGCCGGCGCCGATCACGTGCACACGACGCAGGTTGAGATCGGATTTTTTGCCCAGCGATTTCAGGCGATCCTGCAGCAGGAACACCCGCACCAGATTGCGCGCCGTGTCGTGCAGCATGAGCTGGGCAATCGAATGGGCTTCCTGAATGTACATGCCGTTGCTGCCGGCATATTTCTTCCACAGCTCGATGATCGCGTAGGGGGCGGGATAGTGGTCGCGGCGCACCTTGGCGGCAACCTGCCTGGTCAGCATATTGGCGACGAGCGGGCGCAGTGGTGCCAGCGCCAGCAGCTTCTGCATGAATGGCGGCGTCTTGCGCGGCGCGGGCCCCAGTATCAGGTTACGGGCCGTGTCGCGGGCGCTTTCCTCATTGACGACTTGGTCCAGCAGGCCAATTCGCAGTGCTTCGCGGCTGTGCACGTTGCGGCCGTTGAGCATGAAGCTCATGGCCGGGATAACACCCACCAGCCGGGTGGAGCGCACGGTTCCGCCGAACCCGGGATGAATGCCGAGCTTTACTTCAGGCAATCCCAGACTCAGGCGATCGTCGTCGATGCCGACGCGGTAACGGCAAGCCAGCGCCAGTTCCATGCCGCCGCCGAGACAAAAGCCGTTGATCAGGGCCACCGTCGGGCAGGGCAACTGCTCGAGCTGATCCAGCACCAACTGACCTTGGCGGATCAGTTTGAAAGCGTCGTCGGGGGTCTTGAGCGTGGTGAATTCCTTGATGTCGGCACCGGCAATGAATCCGGATTTCTTGGCCGAATAGACCACGACACCTTTGGGTGGCTGGTTGGCCAGTTCCTTGAGCCGTTGGCCGAGTTCCACCATGATGTTTCCGGAGAGCACGTTGGTGCCGGCGCC
>DASUXE010000403.1:0-5079 GCA_036378075.1 Gammaproteobacteria bacterium | reverse complement strand
TTCCGATGCAGTGCGAGTACTACGCGCTGGAAGGCTTGTCGGCGCTGGTGGCGACGGTCGAACGTATCAAGAAAAGCGTCAACCCGCGGCTTGAAATCGAGGGCATCCTGCGCACCATGTACGATCCGCGCAATAACCTTGCCAACGAAGTTTCCGCCCAGCTCATCATGCATTTCGGCGACAAGGTCTATCGCACCGTGATCCCGCGCAACGTGCGGCTGGCCGAGGCCCCCAGCTTCGGACTGCCTGCGCTCAAACACGACAACACTTCGCGCGGCGCGCTCGCCTATCTGGCGCTGGCCGGGGAAATGCTGCGCCGCGAAGAGAAACAGGCCGGGGCGGTTGCAACGTGAACCTTGCTGCTAAAATGCCCAGCTCATCGCGGGAGACATAAGTTGTGGCAGTAAAACGCAAAGGACTGGGGCGCGGTCTGGACGCATTGTTGAGTGGCGCAGCCCCGGTGGCCGGCGACGAGAGCGGCGAGGAATTGCGCGAAATCCCGGTGGACCTGATTCAGCCGGGCAAGTATCAGCCACGCATGAACATGCGCCAGGAAACGCTCCAGGACCTGGCTGATTCCATCAAGGCTCAGGGCCTGGTGCAGCCGATTGTGGTGCGGCCCATCGGCGAGCGCCGCTACGAAATCATCGCCGGCGAACGCCGCTGGCGTGCCGCGCAGATGGCCGGCCTGCGGCAGATTCCCGCCGTGGTGCGCGAGGTGCCGGATCGGGCCGCCATCGCCATGGCGCTGATCGAGAACATCCAGCGCGAAAACCTCAATCCGCTGGAAGAGGCCCAGGCCCTGCAACGCCTGATCAGTGAATTCGAGATGACCCACCAGCAGGCCTCGGAAGCCGTGGGCCGCTCGCGGGCCGCGGTCACCAATCTGCTGCGGCTGCTCGAACTCACCGACGACGTCAAACAGATGGTCGAGCAGGGCGATCTGGAAATGGGCCATGCCCGCGCCTTGCTGCCGCTCAAGGGCCTGGCCCAGACCGGCGCGGCGCGCCGGGTCACCGAACGCGGCCTGTCGGTCCGCGAGACCGAGAATCTGGTGCGGCGGCTGCTCAAGGAAGACGGGCATGCGCCAGCCAAAGGCCCGCGCCGGGTGGATCCCAATATCCGTCAACTGGAAAACGACCTGAGCCAGAAATTGGGCGCCAGGGTCACGGTCGAAGCCGCCAGCGGCGGCAAGGGCCGGCTGGTGATCCAGTATTCAAGTCTCGACGAACTGGACGGGATACTGGCGCGTATCCGCTGATCAAAATGCAGTTTGTGTCGGCAAGCCGACATTTCGACCAAATGGCCAATTTTTGCCCTTCAAAAGATTGAAGATAGTGCCTTGGCCCGCTAGAATAGCGGGCTCTCCACACGTTGGGGTCTGACCCGCCACACCGCTGCCGTTTCCGGTAACGACGTGGCTTTTTTGTTGTCCGGGGCATGTGTTGTGACGACCGGTAGCTTCGAAAAAGCCAGGCGCGGCGCGATGTGGGTCATCGGCTTGCAGCTGGCGGTCACGCTGCTGGCAGCCATGGTGGCAACCCTGACAGGCGGTCCGCATGCCGGCTATTCGGCTCTGCTGGGCGGCCTGATCAACGTGGTAGCAAGTTTCTACATGGCGAGGCGGGTCTTCGCCGGCGGTCTGGCCGCGGGGCCGCGCGCATGGCTGGCGCGTCTGTGGCTGGGCGAGATCATTAAATTCGGGCTTACGGTTGCATTGTTTGCGCTTGCAATCGCGGTGCTCAAGGCGGCATTCCTGCCGCTGATTTTGGCGTATATGGCCACCTATGTCGCGTACTGGGTGGGACTTCTGAGGATCAGTTTCGGGCAGGCGGCATGAGTCAGGAAACGGCGATTACCCCGGATCAATACATCCATCACCATCTGAGCTATTGGACGGTGGGGCACGGCTTCTGGTCGTTGAATGTCGATACCCTCCTGGTCTCGGTGAGCCTTGGGCTCTTGTTCTTTGTTTCGTTCTGGCTGACCGCGCGCCGTGCCAATTCGGGTGTGCCGGGCCGCTGGCAGAATTTCGTGGAAATGATCGTGTCCTTTGTCGACACGCAGGTGAAGGAAACCTTCCACGGGCGCAGCAAGCTTGTTGCGCCGCTCGCCCTGACCATTTTCGTCTGGGTCTGGCTGATGAATTTCATGGACATGCTGCCGGTGGACTTGCTGCCGCGCATCGCCCAGTGGATCGGCATGGCGGGCGGCGCTGATCCCGAGCACGTCTATCTCAAGGTCGTTCCGACCAACGACATGAACATGACCTTCGCCATGTCGCTGACAGTATTCCTGCTGATGCTGTTTTTCAGCGTGCGTGTGAAAGGGCTCAAGGGCTATGGCAAGGAGCTGCTGACGCACCCGTTCGGCGCGCACAGCATTTTCTTCAAACTGTTATTGGCGATCCCCAACCTGTTGCTGAATATCATCGAAACGCTGGCCAAACCCGTTTCGCTGTCGTTGCGACTGTTCGGCAACATGTACGCGGGCGAACTGCTTTTCATTCTGATCGCAATGTTGCCGGCCTATGTGCAATGGCCGCTTTCTTTTGCATGGACCGTGTTCCACCTGCTGGTGATCACCATCCAGGCATTTATTTTCATGATGCTGACGATCGTGTACATGGGCATGGCCCACGAGTCGCACGATTCACACTGAGTTTTGAAACACGTACTGAAATCTGCTTGAGGAGAGCTTAAATGGATATCGTGAATCTGATCGCTAACGTGCAGGGTATGACCGCTATCGCGGTGGGTCTGGTGTTCGGTATGGGCGCGCTGGGAACCGCCATCGGTTTCGGTATCCTGGGCGGCAAATTCCTGGAAGGCTGCGCACGTCAGCCGGAACTGTCCGGCATGCTGGCCGGCCGCATGTTCCTGATGGCCGGTCTGCTCGACGCGGTGGCGATGATCGGCATCGGCTTCGCGCTGTACTTCGTATTTGCGAACCCGTTCCTGAATGCGATCACTGCCGCCGCCAAGGCCGCGGCCGGTCACTAATCGCGTCGCCGCGTAACTTGCAGAGGTAACGGCAGTGAATATCAATGCCTCACTGATCGCGGAAATGTTCGCGTTCGGCCTGTTCATCTGGCTGACGATGAAGTTCGTGTGGCCGCCCATCACCAAGGCGATGGCCGATCGTGAACAGAAGATCGCTGACGGTCTGGCCGCTGGCGAACGTGGTCGCAAGGACCTGGAGAACGCGCAGGTCAAGGCCACCGAGATCCTGCACGAAGCCCGCGACAAGGCATCTGAAGTTGCCAATGTCGCGAATCAGCAGGCCGCGATGATTCTGGAAGCTGCCCGCAAGGAAGCCCAGGCCGAGCGTCAGAGACAGACCGATGCCGCCAAGGCCGAGATTCAGCAGGAACTGAACCGCGCCAAGGATGCGTTGCGTGCGGAAGTGGCGAAGGTCGCTCTCGCCGCGGCCGAACGCATCATTGAGCGCGAGATCGATCCCAAGGCGCACAAGGCGCTACTGGACGAACTCGCCGGGCAGATTCACTAAGGCACGCACATGGCAGAAAGCATCACACTCGCGCGTCCCTATGCCAAGGCGGTTTTCGAACTGGCGCACGGCAACAAGGCGCTGGATGCCTGGAGCAAGGCGCTCACACTGCTCGCGAGCCTGATCGGTGATCACAGCGTGCAGGTGATGCTCCACGATCCGCAGATTCCGGCCACGGTGCGCGCGCAGGTATTCATCGATCTGTGCGAGAAAGCCGCGCAGCCGCTGGACCAGCACGGCAAGAATTTCGTCAGACTCCTGGCGGAGAACCGCCGGCTGCTGCTGCTGCCGGAAATTGCTGCAGACTACGAGACCCTGCGTGCCCAGGCCGAGAACTTCATGGAAGTGGAGTTGCGCGCGGCCTCGCCGGTGGACGCGGCCGAACAGAAGCGCATCAGCGACGCGCTGCACAAGAAACTCGGCCGGCGCATCGAGCTCAAGTATGTGGAAGACAAGTCACTGATCGGCGGCGCGGTATTGCGTGCCGGCGATTTTGTCATCGACGGTTCGGTACGCGGCAAACTCGGCCGTCTGGCCGCCGCGCTGACCCGATAATTTTGCTTATTCATTTTTAAGGACTTCGAGGATTCCGATCATGCAACTCAATCCTTCGGAAATCAGCCAGCTCATCAAACAGCGCATCGAGAAGTTCGATGCCGAAGCCGAGGCCCGCAACGTGGGTACGGTGGTGAGCGTGACCGACGGCATCGTGCGTATTCACGGGCTTGCCGCCGCGCAGTACGGCGAAATGCTGGAGTTCCCCCAGAACACCTTCGGTCTGGCCCTCAACCTCGAGCGTGACTCGGTCGGCGCGGTGGTGCTGGGCGACTACAAGCACATCTCGGAAGGCGACACGGTGAAGACCACCGGCCGCATCCTGGAAGTGCCGGTCGGCAAGGAACTGCTGGGCCGCGTGGTGGACTCCCTGGGTCAGCCGATCGACGGCAAGGGCCCGATCAACGCCAAGCTGACGTCGCCGATCGAAAAAGTGGCGCCGGGCGTGATTGCACGACAGTCCGTGTCGCAGCCGGTGCAGACCGGTTTGAAGGCCATCGACTCCATGGTGCCGATCGGTCGCGGTCAGCGTGAGCTGATCATCGGCGACCGTCAGACTGGCAAGACCGCCGTGGCGATCGACACCATCATCAACCAGAAGGGCAAGAACCTTTTCTGTGTCTATGTAGCGATCGGCCAGAAGAATTCCTCCATCGCCAACGTGGTGCGCAAGCTCGAAGAGCACGGCGCCATGGAATACACCGTGGTGGTCGCGGCATCGGCTTCCGAATCCGCCGCCATGCAGTACATTGCGCCATATTCCGGCTGTTCCATGGGCGAGTACTTCCGTGACCGCGGCATGGACGCGCTGATCATTTATGACGATCTCACCAAGCAGGCCTGGGCCTACCGTCAGGTATCGCTGCTGCTGAAGCGTCCGCCGGGCCGTGAAGCGTATCCGGGCGACGTGTTCTATCTGCATTCGCGGCTGCTCGAGCGCGCCGCGCGCGTGAACCCGGACTACGTCGAGAAATTCACCAAGGGCGCGGTCAAGGGCAAAACCGGCTCGCTCAC
>DASUXE010000402.1:0-5530 GCA_036378075.1 Gammaproteobacteria bacterium | reverse complement strand
GATGTTGATTCCGGCTTCGCGCAACCGCAGCCAGGGCGTGATATTGGATTCATGGTCCACGTTGGTGACGACGATTTCATCGCCGGGCGCCAGCGACGGTCGCAGACCCTCGGCAAGCCGCCGCAGCATGACGGTGGTGGACGGACCGAGCGCAATCTCGCTGACATCGGCCGCATTCACGAAGCGCGCCATCGCCCGCATGGCCTCCTGAATGCGCGCGGCAGCAAGTTGAGACGGCGCATACGTCGCCCCCAGCTGCACCGCACAGGTCCGCATGTAGTCGGCGACCCGCTCGATAACGCTGCCGAGCACCTGGGCGCCACCGGCGTTGTCGAAGAATGTCCAGTCGCTGTTGAGGCCGGGGAACTGCGTTCTGATCCCGGCAAGATCGAGCGAGGACATGCGGGACTCGGATTCAACGGGAAACGTGTGTGGCATCTGTCGCGCCGTCTGTGTTATTTCGATTGCATGCCGCGCAGCAGGGCCGGCTCCGGCTCGCTGTTGTTTTCCACCAGCTCGCGCAGTGTGGCGCTGCCGAGACTCCTGTCAATGGCCTGGTCCAGTGCGGTGACGATCTCGTCCACGGCGCCGATTGATTTGAGATGACGGTCGAGGTCGCGGGTTCGTTCGGGATTGCGGCGCATGGCACCGAGAATATCGCGCAAGGCGATGGTGCCCATGTCGCGCGAGGGCACATAACGGTGGGTACGTCCGGTGATGGTGATTACCAGGCCCGCATCCTGCAGCCGTGCCAGCACCCCGAACACGGTGTCGGTGGGAACGTACAGACGGCGGGCGAGTTCTTCGCGCGACCACGGCAGCCGGTCGTCATGATAGTTGCGTCCCAGCAGATACATGATGTGCAAGGCGATCCGTTCCAGGGTGCGGCCGCCGAGATCCTTGTAACCGTGACCATGGCGCACCAGTTCGGAGTTCTGGGTATAGAACGTGACCTGGGCACCGCCCAGCAGGATTAACCAGGACAGGTAGATCCACATCATGAACATGACCAGGATCGCGAAACTGGAATAGACCGCAGTCAACCGGGTGGATGACACGGTGAGCACCGCGAAGCCCCAACCGGCGAATTCCCACAGCACGCCGGCGAAGATGCCGCCGGCAAGCGCGGCACGGAACTGGACGTTGGTGTGCGGCACGAAAATGTAGATGAAGGTGAACGCTGCCACTACCAGCAGATAGGGCAGGGTCTTGGCCAGAATCACCAGCAGGTGACCGAACGGTCCCAATTGCATGACATGCTGCATCACCGAGTGGCTGCTGAAGGTGGCGGTGATGCCGAAGGCGCTGACGATGAACAGCGGACCGATCAGGATCACGCTGAGATAGTGGCTGAAGCGTTCCGTAAGGGTGCGGGCTTCGCGCACCCGCCACACGAAATTGAAGGCCTCTTCGACTTTCTGCACCAGCGAGATCACGGTGTAGAGAAACATCAGCAGGCCCAGGGTGCCGAGCACGCCGGCTTTGACGTTATCCACGAAATTGATGATGTTGCCGGTGATTTCCTCGGCCTTGGGTCCGAGCGGCGCCAGGAATTCCAGCATCAGCGGTTCCAGCTGGTTCTGCACGCCGAGACTCTTGAGGATCGCGAAGGCGAATGCCAGCAGCGGTACGATGGCGAGCAGCGTGGTGTAGACCAGGCTCATGGCACGCAATGTCAGTTCGCCGCTGGCTGCGTCCTGAGCCATGACATGCAGCATGCGCAGCCAGAAGGTCAGCAGCCGCCGCGACCAGCGCATCGCGTGCACGTCGTTTTCCCAGATTTCCCGTTCCCAGGTTTCGCGGATTCGATTCAACACGCCGGGGTCTCCTTGGCCGTCCGCACGATTGTATCGCGTCAGGCCGGGCGTTTGCGGTCCAGCCGCGCCAGGAATTCGCGCAGAATGGCCAGATACAATTCGTCCTTGAGCACGCCGTCTTCGACGCCCGATTCGATGTTCGGGTTGTCGTTGACTTCGATGACGTAGATGCCCTTGTCGTTCTGCTTGAGATCCACGCCGTACAGGCTGTCGCCGATCAGGTTTGCGGCTTTGAGCGCGACGTTGAGCACTTCCTTCGGTGCATCGTCCACCGCCAGGGTGCGCCAGGCGCCTTCCTTGAAACGGCCGCCTTCCTCGTGTTTGAGAATCTGCCAGTGATCCTTGGACATGAAGTACTGGCAGACATACAGCGGCTGGCGATTGAGGATGCCGACCCGCCAGTCGTACTGGGTATAGACGAATTCCTGCGCCAGGATCAGGTCGGATTCCTCGAACAGCTGTTCGGCAAGCCGCTTGAGTTCCTCCGGATCATTGGCCTTGACCACGCCGCGCGAGAACGAGCCGTCCGGAATCTTGAGCACGATCGGAAACGGAATCTTGTCCGGCAGCGAGTCGAGGGTGTCCTCGGAAACGATCACGGTTTTGGGACGCGGAATGCGATGCGAACGCAACAGCTCCGCCAGATAGATCTTGTTGGTGCACTTGAGAATCGAGTTCGGATCGTCGATTACCACCATGCCTTCGTTCTCGGCCTTGCGCGCAAACCGGTACGTATGGTTTTCGATGCTGGTGGTTTCGCGGATGAACAGCGCATCGTATTCGGTCAGTTTCGCATAATCGTGCTTGTCGATGATTTCGACGTTGATATCGAGTTCCTTGCCGGCGCGGATGAAGCGACCCAGCGCGCGCTCATCCGATGGCGGCAGCGGATCGTCCGGATCGAACAGAATCGCGAGATCGTATTTTGATTCGCTGCGGGTACGATGCGTCCGCCAGCGTTTGCTGGCATACAGGTTTAGCGCATCCACGAACGGTTCGCGCTGGGCTTCGGTGATCTGGTTGATGGGGAAGGTCTTGATGCGGCTGATTTCCCATTTGCCATTGCGCTCGAATTCGATGCGCAGCAGCGGACAGGGAAACATCTCGAAAATCTCGTGACCGACCTGATCCAGCATCGCATCGTTGCACTGGCCGAAGAACACGTTGATCTCGTAGGTGTCGCGCACCAGCCGTTTGAGGCGCCGCTGCACCACGCTTTCCAGTTCGTCGGATTCGATCCGGTACAGGGACTTCTTGCTCAGTTCATTGATGGTGCGCACGCTCGGCACCACCTTGTGGCGGCGCGCCTCCGCCAGCAGCGAACAGTAATAGCCGGTGCTCAGGTAAGCGTAGCTGCGGCACAGGTTGATGACCTTGATGCCCTTGCTGCCGAACTGTTCGTGCTGTTCCAGATAATCCTTGGCAAGTACCACCGGGTGTTGCGGGAACCCCGGGCGCCAGTCGGATTTATGCTCAACCACGATGATATGAGTCGGATTGCCGTGTAGGTGCTCTTTCATGCCGGTTCCTGATTCCGGGATTCACGCCGGCTGACAATCAGCGCGGCGCGTTGCGAGGATTTTCCATAGCGTGCCATGCGTTCGAATTCACGGCGCAAAATGGGAGTATTGATCGAATCGAGTCGGACTTTGCCTTTGGCGGTATCCACGTACGGATCGTGCACGTACACGAAACGTTCGTCGAAGCCAGTGATGACCACCCAGTGTGGAAACTTCTGCCGGTACATCCGGTACGAACTGATGAGAACGATGGGGATGCCGCCGGCATCGAAATGCTGCTGCATCTCGTCCACGCTCAGCGAAGTGTAATGCAGCGGAATCGGCAGTTCACTGATCTGGTCGAGGAAGTCCTCCTGCGCCAGCCGCATGACTTCCTTCTTGTCCTCTCCGCGCACCGAATCGACAAACAGCGCGCCCGGATCGTTGACGAAGAGTTCCACAGCGAATCCGCGATGACATGCCGCCAGTGCCAGCCCGTAAGGACCGCAACCGCCGAGCCCGGAGGTCATGAAGATGGTGGTGGCTTCGCGCCACAATCTGATTTCCAGTTTGCGGTCGGCGACCAGGGTCTGATCCAGCGCCTGCATCGCCATGATCAGCGCGGCCGGTCCGCAGGTGAAATCGAGCGTCTGTTCGTAATACGGCACCCGCATCACCGGCGGTTTCAGATGCGAGACCAGCGACTTCGCCATGCGCAGGGCGTCGGCGTGGTCTTCGTAATAATCCGCGTAGGTGCCGAACTGGCGATAGCCTGCGGCCCGGTAAAGCCGTTCGGCAACGTGATTGTCGCTGCGAATCTCCAGCCGCATGCTCACGGCACCGTGTTCGCGCGCGGCATCCTCGGCCACCATCAGCAAGGCGTGGCCGATGCCTTCGCCGCGGTGATCGGGATCGGTCGCAATCGAATACAGACGTGCCAGCGAAGTGCCGCGCAAATACAGCACCAGCGCGTAACCGCGAATCGCGCCCTGTTCTTCATCGACAATGAGGCGTGCATGCGAACGCAGGATCATGTGGCGGAAACTGCGGCGCGAGAGGCGATCGCTGTCGAAACAACGCTCTTCCAGCCGCACCAGCGCATCCAGATCGTTTACGGTGGCATCGCGGATCACGGCGGCTGGCTGCAGGGCGGGCCCGGTTGGAGGAGAGCGACTATCATCGCATCCGTGCCGCTCGACTGCTAGACCGCAAGCGGCGGTTCGTCCAGCAGCGGCACCTGTTCGCGCAGCACCTGGATATGCTCTTCCCAGTAACGGGGTGCATCGAACCACGGGAAGGCGCGCGGGAAGGCCGGGTCGTCCCAGCGCCGCGCAATCCAGGCGGCGTAATGAATCATGCGCAGGCTTCTGAGCGCTTCCACCAGCCACAGCTCGGCAGGGTTGAACTCGGCGAATTGCTCATAGCCATCAAGGACATGCCCGAGCTGCTGCTGCATCTCCTGACGGGTACCGGACAGCAGCATCCACAAATCCTGGATGGCCGGACCCATGGCGCAATCGTCGAAGTCCACGAAGTGCGGGCCGGCATCGGTCCACAACACGTTGCCGGGGTGGCAGTCGCCATGCAGGCGGATCGGGCGAAAGTTGCCGGCGCGCTCGAAACTGCGTTCGATCCCCGCCAGCAAGAGGTCGGTGACTTCACGGTAACGCGGCGCCAGCGTCGCGGGCAGGAACCGGCAGGCCAGCACATAAGCGCGCGGTTCGTGGCCCAGGGTGTCGATATCGATGGCCGCGCGATGCCTGAATTGCGCGGTGCCGCCGACCGCATGAATGCGGCCCATGAAGCGTCCCAGCCATTCCAGATTGTCCATGCGTTCAAGATCGGGCGCCCGGCCGCCCTGACGCGGAAACAGCGTGAAACGGAACCCGGCATGCTGCAGCAGGGTATTGCCGTTGGTATCGGCCAGCGGCGCTACCACCGGAATTTCCGCGTCGTGCAGTTCCTTGAGGTACGCATGCTCCTCGAGAATCGCCGCGTCCGACCAGCGGCCGGGACGATAGAATTTGACGACCACCGGCGTGGCATCCTCGATACCGACCTGATAGACGCGGTTCTCGTAACTGTTCAGCGCCAGCAGGCGGCCATCGCTTTTCCAGCCGGCGCTGTCCACCGCGTTCAGCACCGCGTCGGGCGTCAGGTCGTGATAGGGCGTCGCATTCTGCTGTTCCATGGGCGCAGTCTAACGGAAGCGCT
>DASUXE010000401.1:0-10320 GCA_036378075.1 Gammaproteobacteria bacterium | reverse complement strand
GCATCATCCTGCATCTGCGCTTCGATGCCACGACGCTCATGATTGAGTTCATCCAGGCGCGCTGCCAGTTCCCGTGCCCGGGCCAGATCATCGGTGAGCAGACACTCGATACCCAGGGACATATCGGTAAGACGCCCTGCCGCATTCAGGCGCGGACCGATGGTAAACCCCATGTCCGACGCAGTCACACGTGCAATGTCACGCTTGCCGGTTTCCAGCAAGGCGCGGATACCCGGAATTCCGCGACCCGCACGCAACCGCGCCAGACCTTGCGCCACCAGCACGCGATTGTTGTGATCCAGCGGCACCAGATCCGCGACCGTGCCGAGTGCGACGATGTCCAGAAACTCGGCAAGATTCGGCTCCGGAATACCACGCGACTGAAACCAGCCCTGCGCACGCAGATTCGCGCGCAAAGCCATCAACAGATAGAACATCACGCCGACGCCGGCCAGTGCCTTGCTCGGAAAGGCATCGCCTGGCAGATTCGGATTGACGATCGCATCTGCAGCCGGCAACTCGTTACCCGGAAGATGATGATCGGTGACCAGTACCCGGATACCGGCAGCACGTGCTGCAGAAACCCCCGCGTGACTCGAGATGCCGTTATCGACGGTGATGATCAGATCCGGTTGACGCTGAACCGCCAGCGCCACGATTTCAGGTGTCAGACCGTAACCATATTCAAAACGGTTCGGCACCAGATAGTCCACCTGCTGTGCCCCGAAGCGACGCAGGGCGCGCACCGCCAGTGCGGAACTGGTCGCGCCGTCGCAATCGAAATCACCGACCACGAGGATGCGCTGCTCATGTTCAAGACACTCAGCCAGCAACGCAACTGCTTGGTGCATGCCGGAAAAACCACTGAAATCATGCAACGATCCCAGCGCCTGATCCAGCTCCGCATCGCTGCGTATATCCCGGGCGGCATAGATCCGTTGCAGCAACGGATGCACTGTGGAAGAAAAGCGTGCGTCTGGTACCCACGCACGACGTTCGATACGGCGTGTACTCATGTCCTGTTCTGCAAAGCGCTGAGTGGCTGGCGGCGACGCCAGAACCGGTACAGCATGCTGCGTGTGACGCGATACACCCGGTCGCCTCCCGGATAGATATCCAGTTGCCGCACACAGCCGCGGCGCAGCGCATTCAACAGTGGCTCTGCGGCCTTGGCTTCGACCGTCGCGAGTGAATCCACATCATCGCTGCGCAAGGCCAGCAAGCCATCCTGCATGCGCATCAGCATATCCGCTGATACCGGCCAACCGTCACTGTCGCTTCCCGAAAATAACGCCAGACCACGCACCAGTGGCATATCCGTCACCACCTGTTGCAGAACACGTGCATTACTTGTCGGCAACCTGCCGCCACCCCATAGCCAGGCAGTATTGATCAGGGGCCTGCCCGACGCCTCGCGTACCTGATTGACCGGATGTTCATGGAACAGCATCTGTATTTCATTCATCAGTTGCTTGAGCCGCGCAGCATCGATCCCCGACGGCATGAAATCGAAGACCGGGCCGCCTGCGATATGTTGCGGCGCATGCGTCACGCACTGAAGGTCCATCGGCAACCTCAAATACCAGCGCGATGGCTGTGCCGCCTCCAGTCGATACCCGTCAGCTGCATACAGCTGGTTAAACGCGCTGATCAACGCCCGCGCCTCCTCCGCGTGTACGTCAAGCGTCGCGAGCGGCAACATGACCAATTGATCGCGATCCGCAGCCAGGTGCACCGGGTCGGCGCGGAACCAGAACGCATCATCTTGCTGTCCCGTGTCGGCCAGACGCGTGAATGCCGCCACCGCCGTCAGCGACGGCAAGCCGAAAATTTCCGCCAACAACCCGTACTCGCCGGCTGCCGGTGCCGGATGCACGTCGGCCCGGGTCAACAGCGTTTCCAGCGCCGCCAGCCGCGGCGCAGTCGCGGCAAGGCGGGCAAGATCGGGGATAAGGAGCGTTAGCGGCATGCAGCATAATCCAGCTTACTTGTGCTCATTATGCCGTTTCCACTACGCTATCGCCCATGAAATTTACCCAGGACAAGCCGGGCAGCAACACCAAAGTCATTCGCGCCTATGCGCCAGGCCGGATCAACGTGAACGACGTGCTCATAAATCGCAGCGTCATCCTCTCGCCTGACCGGCTCATCGAGGACTGGCCGCCCCAGCAACACCAGGACATCACGCTTGAGCATTTGCAGGCCGCGCTGGCACTGGGACCGGAAATACTGATCATCGGCACCGGCTCTACGTTGCATTTTCCTGAGCCATCAACTATCGCGGACATCCAGCGCCGTGGTATCGGCCTCGAAGTGCTGGACACCGCGGCTGCCTGCCGGACTTACAATGTACTGGTGAGTGAAAACCGCAGCGTGGTCGCGGCATTACTGATGATCTGAATTACTGAACCGGCAAACCCGGCTTCATTCGAATAGCGACTCTTCCGACAGCCCTTCGCTTTCCAGAATCTGCCGTAACCGCTTGAGCGCATCCATCTGAATCTGGCGCACGCGTTCGCGAGTGACTCCGATCTGGTTACCGACTTCTTCCAACGTCCCCTTGTCTCGGCCATTCAGCCCGAAGCGTAACTCCACGACTTCGCGCTGTTTCTCGTTCAGCCGCGCCAGCCATTTCTCGACGATCAACTGAATATCGGCATCCTGCAACAATCGCGACGGGTCGGTGTTGTTCTCGTCCGGTATCGCATCCAGCAACATCCGGTCGCCACCCTTGCCGATGGGCGTATCCACCGAAGCAATGCGTTCATTCAGTCCAAGTAGCCGCTTCACATCCTCCAGCGGCTTGTCGAGTATCTCGGCAATCTCTTCCGGTGAAGGCTCGCGATCCAGATCCTGGGTCAGTTTGCGTGCGGCGCGCAAATAAAGATTCAATTCCTTGATCACATGAATCGGCAGGCGGATGGTACGGGTCTGATTCATGATCGCCCGCTCGATCGCCTGGCGTATCCACCAGGTGGCGTAGGTCGAAAACCGGAATCCGCGCTCGGGGTCGAATTTCTCGACTGCATGGATAAGCCCCAGATTGCCCTCTTCAATCAGATCCAGCAGCGGCAAACCCCGGTTGATGTACTTGCGGGCCATTTTTACTACCAGCCGCAGATTACTTTCGATCATGCGCTTGCGCGCGGCTTCGTCTCCCTTGATGGAAAGCCGGGCGAAATACACCTCTTCCTCTGCGCTGAGTAGCGGCGAATAGCCGATTTCGGAAAGATACATGCGGGTGGCGTCGAGCTCTTCCGCGCTGAACTGAGCCGGAGGCTCGGGGGCTTCATCCAATTCTTCGGCAGGGTCGCCTTGCGGCAATAGCGGTTCGCCTTCCGCCTCCGTGTCCTCTTCAACCAGGACACCCACGTAAGGGGAATGTTCTTCTTCAGCTTCCAGAAAGGTCTCTTCCGGTGCTGAGGTACCGTCGCGACTGTAACCCGTCATGACACCTGCGACGTTCTCCACACAATGTATATGGCTAATCTTGCCAATCTATCCGGTTGCGATGCAAGCCCGGCGCCGTTTGCGGCCCCGCAGGGCGCCGCACAGAAATACTGGTATGCAATACGATTCAGCAACCGGCAAGGGAGTATTACACGCTCTCCCTGCAACGTGATTCGAATCATGAATCCTAGTGTCGGGGCAGATATTGCAGTGGATCCACCGGCTTGCCATTGCGTCGAATCTCGAAATGCAGCAACGGATGCCCATCCCGGCCCAAGCCCATGGTCGCGATCCTGTCGCCGGCCTGCACTATATCGCCTTCCTTGACCAGCATCTGGTCATTATCCGCGTAGGCGGACAGGAATTGCTCACTGTTCTTGATGATGATGAGCTTGCCGTAACCAATGATGCCACTGCCAGCATATACCACTTTGCCCGCCGCTGCGGCGCGAATATCCGTACCGCGCGCAGCGCTGATGTCGATGCCCTTGGCAAGGTTGCTGTCGGCATGAAACTGCCGGATCACGCGGCCCGACACCGGCCAGTTCCAGGCGACATTGCCCGCAGCAGGCGTGAAACTGTCGTCGGCGGAGACCGTTCGCGCTGAAACGGAATTGTTAGTGTTTGTCCCAGCGATCGCAGCCGCAGTGCCACGTGCGCCGCCAGCGGGCGAAGACAACCGCAGCGTTTGCCCCGGCTTGATGAGGTAATCGGAGCCGATCCCGTTCCAGTTCGCCACATCGTGGTAATCCAGGCCATATCGCCAGGCGATGGAATACAACGTGTCGCCGGGTTTGACAGTGTAGCGCGCAGGTACCGGTTCGGCGGCGGCCGACTCGGCTTGCACCATGCCCGGTGATGGCGTCCAGCTCAGCGCCCCGGCGCAGCCGGTCAGCGCGCCGACGCATGACAGCAAAATGCCACTGCACAGCTGCTTCACCCGAGCCCTCCCAGCAACGGCACGAAGCTCACCTGTTCCAGGATCTGGCGCTCGTAGCGTGTTTCGTCGCGGCGCGTGATCAGCAGCAATTGCTGCGCGCTACCCTGCACACCCACCGGAATCACCATACGGCCGCCGGGTGCCAGCTGTTCAAGCAGCGCAGTCGGCACTTCGTCCGGCGCCGCGGTCACAATAATGCCGTTATAAGGTGCATGATTCGGCCAGCCCCAGCCGCCGTCCGCGTGCCGGAAGCGCACGTTGCGCACCCCGAGTCCACTCAAGGTCTGACGCGCGCGTTGCTGCAAGGGCATGATGCGTTCCACCGTATAAACCTGTTTGACCAGCGCTGCGAGAATCGCAGTCTGATAGCCGCAGCCGGTACCTACCTCAAGTACCGCCTCCGGCAGGCGGTCCGCCAACAGCGCTTCGGTCATACGCGCCACGATGTAGGGCTGCGAAATCGTCTGTCCGTGCCCGATCGGTAATGCAGTATCTTCATAGGCACGGCTGGCCAGCGCTTCATCCACGAACAGATGCCGTGGAGTCGAGCGAATCAGGTTGAGTACCTGGGCATTGCGCACACCCTGCTCCCTGAGGCGCGCGACCAGCCGTTCGCGGGTCCGCGCGGAGGTCATGCCGATGCCGCGGGTCGTAATCTGATTCATGGCAAGCCCGCCGCCTGCAACCAGTTGGCCAGCGCGTCGAGCGCCAGATAGCGCGTCAGATCAATCTGCAAGGGGGTAACCGAAATGCAACCGCGGCGGATTGCATCGAAATCGGTCCCCGGTCCGGCATCCTGTTCACCGCCCGGCGGACCGACCCAATAGATAGGGCGGCCGCGCGGATCAGTCGCCCGGGTGACCGGTTCAGAACGGTGCCGGTGACCCAGGCGGGTCGCCTCCACGGCTTCCAGCTGGTCCCGGGGGCGATCGGGCACATTCACATTGAGAATCGTGTCTGCCGGCAGGGGGTGGCTTAGCAGGCGCTCGACCAGTTCACGGGTAATCTGCGCCGCTGTGTCGTAGTGCTGGGGCGTATCGCTGGCCAGCGATACTGCGATGGCGGGATACCCCAGAAAACGCCCTTCGATTGCCGCCGCCACGGTTCCGGAATACAGCACGTCGTCACCCAGATTGGCGCCGGCATTGATGCCCGAAATCACCATATCCGGTTCCTGTTCCAGCAATCCGGTGATGGCGAGATGCACGCAATCGGTGGGGGTGCCGTCCACCGCCACCACACCGGGCTCATCGTGGCGAACGCGCAGCGGACGATCCAGGGTCAGCGCATGGCTGGTGCCGCTGCGGTTGCGATCCGGCGCGACAATGGTGACGGTCGCCATATCGCGCAAGGCATCCGCCAGACAGCGCAGGCCCTGCGCATGGCAGCCATCGTCGTTGCTGAGCAGAATTCTCATGCCGAAATTCCCCGAATCAGACGCCTGCGTCCCTCGTTTGGTATGTCAAGGATACTGTAAAAGCCGTGTTGATATACTCTTGAAAACCGCGGATGGACCGGCATGGCGCAACGATTCAAACTCGATGACGATGAAAAGCGGCTGTTCCGGGAGGCCGTTGCCGATGCCACGCGCATGCCCTTGAAACCCATGCGACGCGGGCCCAGGCCGAAACCGCGCGCGCGTTTCACACGTGCCGCAGAGAAAGAAATCCTCGAAGAGAGTCTCGCCGGATTACCCGATCCGAACGAACCGTTGATCGGCGACGGGCTGTGGTATGCAAAGCCCGGCGTTCAGGATGCAACCGTGCGCAAGTTGCGGCGCGGCCAGTACAGTGTCGGTGCCGAGCTCGATTTGCACGGCTTGCGCAGCGATGCTGCGCGGATTGCGCTGGTCGAGTTCCTGCAGTCCGCGCACGCACGCCACCTGCGCTGCGTACGTGTCATACACGGCAAAGGCTATCGTTCGGGACCCCAAGGCCCGGTTCTGAAACAGAAACTGAATGGCTGGCTGCGGCAGCGCAATGACGTCATTGCATTTTGCTCCGCGCGCCCCGCGGATGGCGGCACCGGTGCGGTCTACGTATTACTGAGCGCGCGCTGAATTGCCAGATGTTATCCAGCACAACTCGGGCATCCACCTCCGCTCACCTCAATCCTTGCGCGCCGCCAATTGCGCGAGCAACGAACGCATCGCCGCCTGGGTCTCGTCACTGAACCAGACATTCATCAGTTCCTCGTGACTGCGTGCACCCAGCTCCTCGAATTGCGTGACCAGGTCCGCCCGCGCCAGACTCCGGGTCGCGGCAACCGCCTGCGGTGGCAAGGCCAGCAAGCTGCGGCACCACTCCAGTGCTGCAGACAGTAATTGTCCGGCAGGCAAAACTTGATCGACCAGGCCGATACGTTGTGCCTCGTCGGGTGCAATCAGTAAACCGTGCAGGCACAGACGCTCGGCCTGACGCGCGCCTACCAGCCGCTTGAGCGCGGCGTGGATAATTGCCGGCACCGGCAAACCGACCTGCACTTCGTTGAGACCGATCTTGAATTTGCCTTCCGCCGCAATCCGCGCATCACAGAAGATCGCCAGCACTGCACCACCCGCCGGACTGTGACCGGTGAGCGCGGCAATAATCGGCACAGGCGACAGCGCGATGGTGCGCAGCAACTCGATGAAATCTTTCCAGAACGCATGCATTGAGGCACGATCGAGCTGCAGCAGTTCCGGCACATCCAGACCGGCGGAAAACATGCCTTCGGCACCCGACAGCACGATTGCATGCACGCCCTGTTGCGCCGCAGCATCGATTGCCTCGCGCAGGGCATGTACCAGCGCCGGATTCAGCGCATTCGCCGGTGGCCGCGCCAGTCGCAGTTCCAGCACGCCGCCATTGTGATCAATCGTCTTCAGCATCGCCGTTCGCTCCTCCAGCCGGATTCTCGGTTGTCACCAGTTCTCTCAACACCGCGGTCGCGTAGGCGCCGGCGGGAAGGAAGAATTCCAGGATCAGGGTATGCTCGCCCTCACTCTGCCACTTGAGATCGGTTACCGGCAATCGCAATGCGCGCCGCGCTGCCACCAGTCCGGCCGTCTCAAGTCCCTGTGCGAATGCAGCATGCTCCTGCGCCACACGCGCTTCGATCGCTGCCGCGTCGCCACCGACCAGCGCATCACCCATGCCCCATAACGGACCGGTAGGATGAATATCGCCGGACGCAATTCGCTCGGCCAGACCGGTGTCTTCCGGATCGCTGCGAAACACACTGTGACTACCTTCCAGCATGCACACCTCGCCGGGTATTGCGCGGTTCCACGTGCCCTGCACAATACGCTCCGACAGCACTGCATTGAAGATCAGGCTGCGCGCGGTCGAGAGCAGCAAACTGCGCATGTCCCGGTCACGCACCCGGCGCGGATCGGCGAAGAATTGCAACGCCCGTGCGATGTTGCCACCAGCATGTCCGAAGCGCTGACTGCCGAAATAGTTCGGCACGCCCTGTTCACGGATCAGCCGCAGGCGTGGCTCGAGATCGGCTACCGGCATCGAAAGTTCGCGCAGAACCAGACGAAAGCGGTTTCCCCTGAGTGCGCCCAAGCGCAATTTGCGCCGATGTCGGACCGATGAGAGGACGTGATATTCCGGGTGCACGTGCGCCGACCAATCCGGCTCAGGCTGCTTGCCCAGCCACAGCGTAAAATGCTGGACCGTGACGGCATTGCGATCCTTGCGGCCCGCATAACTCACATCGCGCGGTTTGATGCCGGCGATGCGCGCCAGCTCGCGTGCGACCCAGGCAGTGTTGGCGCCACGCTTTTGCACCTGCAACAACAGATGTTCGCCTTCGCCATCGGCGCTGAACCCCAGCACTTCGTCCACCTGGAAATCGTCCACCACGCTGCGGATGCGGGCACAACATTCGGGCTGGCCATATGCGAATGACCAAGTGGGTAATTCAGACATGGGCACCTCTAAAAATTGATCTTTTGCTTTCTGACGGTGTTAGAAATGACCGCGGAAGCCTCATGTATTGGCATATACACTCCGGTTCTGCGCCGCACTTTCCTGTGCAGCTTGAACTCCAGGGCATACATCCCTGTATGCCCGCCTGACGCATCGTCAGGCCCTCGGCCATTTCTGCCTACCCAGAAACCAAAATCTCTGATTTTTAGAAGCACCCTCATGTGATTTCAGCCGTTACCGGTGCGAGGTTCGATCAATGCGACAGCGTGAACCGCAATGCCTTCGCCACGGCCGATATAGCCAAGTCCTTCCGAGGTGGTCGCCTTCACATTGACGCAGTCACGCGGTACCCCGAGATCGTGAGCAAGATTGGTGCACATCAGGTCGACATGAGGAGCCAGTTTCGGTGCCTGCGCGATAACCGTAGCATCCACCTGCACCGGCCGGAGTTGCCTGTCGTTCAGCAACTTCACCACCTGCGCCAGCAACTTGCGGCTGTCCACATTACGCCACGCCGGGTCGCTGTCAGGAAAATGCCTGCCGATGTCGCCCAGCGCCGCCGCACCCAGCAATGCATCGCAGACGGCATGCAGCAGCACATCGCCATCCGAGTGCGCCCTGATACCGTGCGTGTGCGGAATACGCACACCGCCCAGCACGATACCTGCGCCATCAGTGAAAGCATGCACATCGAAACCGTGACCAATTCTCATGCGTGTCCTTCGGCGCGTCCGGTCAGGATCGCTTCTGCCATGGCAATGTCGTCGGGGCGGGTAATCTTGAGATTGTCGCTGCGACCTTCCACCACCCGCACCTGACCGGGCCGGACGCGTTCAACCGCAGAGGCTTCATCGGTAGGCAATTCGCCGGCATTGATGGCCGCATCCAGCGCCGAACACAACAAGCCGTAGCGGAACATCTGCGGCGTCAACGCGCGCCACATACCCTGCCGCGATGGCGTACCGGTAATGTAGCCAAGTTCGTCCACCTGCTTGAGCGTATCAACCAGTGGCGAAGCCAGAATGCCTCCCACCGGATCCTGTTCGAGTGTGGTTATCAGGCGCGCGAGGTCACTGCTGTGAAGGCACGCCCGCACGGCATCATGCACCAGCACCCAATCGTCGGCTTCGAGTTCGGAGGCAAGATTGAGCAGCGCATTGCGCACCGAATACACACGCTCGTCGCCACCCGTAACGGTCATGACCGGTTTGGATTGCGGTTTCACGTAGCGCGACCAGTACGGATCACTGTCCGCGACTGCAACACTGATGCCGGCGATACGCGGTTCGGCAAGGAATACCCCGAGCACATGCTCGATCACGGTACGGCCGGCAAGTGAAAGGTACTGCTTCGGAATGGAGCTGCCCATGCGCACACCACTGCCAGCAGCCGGAATTACCGCCCAGAATCGAGCCGGACCGGACATCAATGATCTGCCGCCGGAGGCGCTGGTTGCACGATCTGATAAAAGGTCTCGCCTTTCTTGATCATGCCCAGATCGCTACGCGCCTGCTCCTCGACGGCCGCCTGCCCCTGCTTGAGATCTTTAACCTCCGCGGCCAGCGCCTGGTCACGTTTGCTGAGTCCGGCATTTTCCTGTTTCTGGGCTTCGACCTGTCGCTGAAGCGCCCAGGCATCGCGCAAATTGCCGGTTCCGAACCAGAGCTGATACTGGAACAGCACGAGCAGCAACAGAAGCAGCAACGGCATCAGCAGCTTCGGTTGCAGTTCGCGCAGCTGCATTGTCAGCCCCGACCTATGCCACGCGGAAATGCGCCGCGCCCGTGGAAACGGGCCCGCGCACCCAACGATTCCTGGATACGCAGCAACTGGTTGTATTTGGCAAGCCGGTCGGAGCGCGACAGGGAGCCGGTCTTGATCTGGGTTGCCTTGCTGCCCACCGCGAGATCGGCAATGGTTGCATCTTCGGTTTCGCCCGAGCGATGTGACATGACCGCGGTATAGCCGGCACGCACTGCCATATCGATGGCGGCCAGTGTCTCGGTCAAGGTG
>DASUXE010000400.1:0-7123 GCA_036378075.1 Gammaproteobacteria bacterium | reverse complement strand
CCGGCAACTTCGCGGTGGACGGAAAAACTTCATCGTGGTTAATGGTGTGGGGTTACGGCTTCTATTCGCTGGGCGAGCTGCTGGTGAGCGGTCTGGGTCTCGCCATGATCGCGCGTTACGTGCCGGCCCGCATGGGCGGCTTCATGATGGGCGCCTACTTCATCGCTACCGGCGTTTCCCAGTATCTCGGTGGCGTAGTCGCAACCTTCGCCAGCGTGCCGGAAAATATCACCGACCCGCTGCAGACCTTGCCGATCTACACCAGCTTGTTCAACAAACTGGGATATGCCGCGATCGTCTGCACCTTGATTGCGCTGGCCGTGCTGCCGCTGATGAAGAAACTTTCTGCTGCACACCACAGCAACGGCAAATAACCTGACAATTGTTTTGTCACCGAAAAGGGCCGGTTCGCCGGCCCTTTTGTTTTGCATCCGCAGTGAACTGCTTAGCCGAACAGGCGTTGCCGCCAGCTGCGGTCACGCAGTATCTCCCGCGCAGCATTGTGACCCGGCGCACCGGTCACACCGCCGCCGGGATGCGTGCCGGCGCCGCACATATACAACCCCTTGAGCGGACCGCGATAGTCCGCGTATCCGAGCATGGGGCGTGCGCTGAACAACTGGTCGAGTCCGAGCGCGCCGTGGAAGATGTCACCGCCGATCAGACCGAAGCGGTTTTCAAGATCCAGCGGCGACAGTGCCAGCTGTCCAACCACGCTGGCCTTGAAATTGGGTGCAAAGCGATTGACGGTCTCGATAATGGTATCCGCCGCCTGCTCGCGCAGGTCGTCCCAGCTTTTACCTGCCGGTTGCGGATCGAAATGCTGACAGAACAAACTCGCCACGTGCATACCCTTGGGTGCGAGCGTGTCATCCACCGTGCTGGGGATCAGCATCTCCACGATCGGTTCGCGCGAGAAACCGTATTCGCGTGCATCGAAATACGCGCGCTCCATATATTTCAGCGACGGCGCAATGATGATGCCCGACGAATGATGTAACGACGCAGCCTTGCCCGGCAGACACGAAAAATCAGGCAGCTCCGATAAAGCCACATTCATGCGGAACGTGCCTGAACCGCAGCGCCACTGACGCATGCGGGTCAGAAATTCCGTATCGAGGTCTTTTGATTCGATCAGGTCCAGATATAACAGCTTCGGATTGACGTTGGCGACCACGCGTTCGGCCGCAATTTCATCGCCATTCGCCAGCACCACGCCGCGGGCGCACCCGTTGCGCACCAGCACGCGGCTGACTTCCGCATCTGTGGTGATTTCCACGCCACGCGCCTGCGCTTCTTTCGCCATCGCCTGAGTGATGGCACCCATCCCGCCAATGGCGTGACCCCATGTGCCTTTCTTGCCGTTGACCTCGCCGAACACGTGATGCAACAGCACATAGGCGGATTCCGGCGTCCATGGACTGGCGAAATTGCCGACGATAGAATCGAAACCGAACGCGGCTTTCACCGGTTCCGACTCGAACCATGCCTCAAGCACGTCCGCCGCGCTTTTGGTAAACAACACCAGCACATCGCGTTGCACTGCCAGTGAGAGCTGCATGAAACGCCGGCTCTGCCGGAACAACTTGAACAGTTCGGATACACCGCCGCCGACATTGGGCGGCGTTTCCAGCACCAGTTCGCGCAATACGTCAGCGACCTGCTCCAGCATGGCGTAGTAGCGCGGCAGGTTTTCCGCATCGCGGGGCGAGAACCGCGCAAATTCCTTTTGCGTTGCCTCCAGACCTCCGCCAACCTTCAAATAGTCACGGTCCGAGAGCGGTAGAAAATTTGCCAGCGGCCGTTCCACGATCCGCAAACCGTGTTCCTTGAGCCGCAAGTCGCGGATAACTTTGGGATTCAGCAGGCTTACGGTGTAGCTCGCGGTGGAATTGCGGAAGCCCGGGTGAAATTCCTCGGTGACGGCAGCGCCGCCGACGATGTGGCGCCGTTCCAGCACCCTGATCTTCAGACCGGCCGCAGCCAGATAGCAGGCACACACCAGGCCGTTGTGACCGCCGCCAATAATGACCGCATCGTATCGCACGTTGACTCCAGGGATTTTGATCAAAACCAGCTGACTCTAGCCGGTCGGCCGGCCGGATGCCAGTGGCATTACCAACTGCCGGTATTCGGCATGCTCTTCCAGGGCTCTTGCGCCGGCAGTGCTTCGCCTTTCTGCAAAAGCTCAATCGAAATATTGTCCGGCGTACGAATGAACGCCATATGACCGTCGCGTGGTGGACGATTTATAACAACGCCTCCTTTCAACAGCTTGTCACACAACGCGTAGATATCATCCACCCGATACGCCAGATGCCCGAAATTGCGCCCGCCGCCGTACTCGTGTTCATCCCAGTTCCAGGTAAGCTCCACGAGCGGCGCTTTGTGCTGACGCGCTCTTTCCACATCATCCGGCGCAGCGAGAAACACCAGCGTGTAACGGCCCTGCCGGTTTTCGCTGCGGCTGATTTCGATCAGTCCCAACTTGTTGCAGAAGAAATCCAGTGACTCATCCAGACTTGAGACCCGGATCATGGTGTGCAGATATTCCATGCTCAACCCTCCAATGCGAACGGATAGGTGATGCGTGTTCCATCGACCTGAGCAAAGGCCGTCATGCGGTGCAGCTGCCATTTATCGATGCCCATAATGTGCCGGACCTCGATCCCGCGTACGGTCAGGGCGTCGGCGATCAGCGAACGGTGGCAGCGCCAGGGCACCGCTTCCGCACACATAACTGCCGTTGATTGTGTGGTCGCCAAAGCCATCAGACTATCCAGGGCCGCCGCAAATTCCGGCGTCTGCATGTAATCCGCGTAGCCCCGGAAGCTGTCGTTGCGCCAGCCGACATTGATTGAATCCTTGCGCGGTTTGCGTAATCCACCCAACGCCTTCATGTGTGACCAATCAATTGAAAATTGCCGCAAACTGTCAGGCAGGGCATCGACATTGAACTGCGGGTTATGCCGCGAACGCGGCACGCTACGCACATCCACCAGCATTGCAATCTGCTGCGCCTGCAGCATGGCGACGAAATCTTCGAGTACACGGTTCGAGTGACCGATTGTATGAATGATCACGGCTGACGATACCCTTCAGCTCGCCGTCAGATACCGGTCTTTGAGCCGCACGTAGTGCGCTGCGGAATAACGCAGCATTTCGCGTTCCTCCTCGCGCAATTCGCGTACCTGCTGCAGCGGATTGCCGCGATACAGATATCCGGAAAGCAGCCGTTTGCCGGGGCTGACCAGACTGCCCGCTCCCAATAAAACCTCATCCTCGATCACGGCGCCGTCCATGACGATACTCCCCATGCCGATCAGACAGCGATCGCCGATGGTGCAGGCATGCAGCAGGCATTTGTGGCCGACCGTGACGTCTGCGCCGATTGTCAGCGGGAACCCGCCCGGCGAATAGGGTCCGTCGTGGGTCACATGCAGCATGGTGAGGTCCTGAATGTTGCTGCGGACTCCGATGCTGATCCGGTTGACGTCACCGCGTGCCACCACGTAGGGCCACAGCGAGGCATCGTCGCCAATTCGCACTTGGCCAATCACCACCGCCGTCTCATGGACATAAACACGCTGGCCGATGAGGGGCTTTTCTGCCTCGAAATTGTGCACGCTCACGTTCCAGGCCTCCGGGTTGAGCCAGATTGAGGGGCCGCGTTCCGATTAACGATGCCCTGCTATATACTCAGCCGCAACAGCATAGCCGACTTGGGGATAATCATGAGCATTGGCACGTTCATCTTCCTGGCAGGGATTGTCGTTGTGATCATTTATTTCGTAATGCTTTATAACGGCCTGGTGGCCCTCAAGAACAACGTCGCCAAAGCCTGGTCGAATATCGACATATTACTGAAACAGCGTCATGACGAACTGCCGAAGCTGGTAGAAACCTGCAAACAGTACATGGGCTACGAGCAGCAGACGCTCGAAAAAGTCATGCAGGCGCGCGCCAACGTGCAGCAGGCGCGGGAAAGCGGCAATGTCGGAGCGGTCGGACCGGCCGAAGCGCAGTTACGCGGTGCCATCGGCAACCTGTATGCCACAGCGGAAGCGTATCCGGCTCTGAAGGCCAACGAATCGTTCCAGGAACTGCAGGGCCGCATTACCGGACTCGAGAACAGCATTGCCGACCGGCGCGAGTTCTACAACGATTCGGTCAATATCTACAACACCCGCATCCAGCAGTTCCCGGCAACCATGATCGCCGGACGTTACAATTTCAAGTCAGTCCAGCTGCTGGAATTTTCCGAGGAAGAAAAAAAAGACGTAGACATGAAAGCCCTGTTCAGCTGAAGCTGCTCGCCATGTTTTCGTTTCTGAACACTCACTGGATCGTCACAGCTGCGCCGGACGATTTCTGGTTTGCTGCCGATGCAGCAATTGTCATTGCCGTGGCCGGCCTTGCGGGTTTTCTGCTGTTCCTGCGCCGCCTGCGCTTCGTCGAGGAAACTCCCCAGTCGCTGATCCGCTCCGCTGCTCAAGGCTATGTAGAGCTGCAGGGTTCTTGCCGTTTGATGCCGGGTGAACCCATCATCGCGCCGCTGACCCAACAGACTTGTGTGTGGTGGTCATACAGCATCGAGCAGAAGAACAGAAGCGGCAATAACCGGGTAACCTGGAACACTGTTCAGCGTCGTACCAGCGATGATCTGTTCTTCATCGATGACGGCACCGGACACTGTGCAGTGGATCCCGATCGTGCAGTGATTTATCCGTCCATCAAACAGGTCTGGTACGGCAACACCGAGATGCCGGAGGGCGGTCCCGGTCTTGGCACGTTCGGTCTGACCGCCAGTTACCGTTACTCCGAATCACGTATCGACAGCGACGATCCACTGTATGCGCTCGGCTATTTCCATACCCAGGGTGTGGTCGGCATGGGCGAGATCAACGAGGAAGTCCGCCAGTTGCTGGTCGAATGGAAACAGAACCAGGCTGCACTGATCGCACGTTTCGATACCAACCATGACGGCCAGATCGACCAGCAGGAGTGGGAGGCGGCCCGTGAGGAAGCGCGCAAGGAAATTCTGGCCCAGGAACGCGAAGCCATGTCGCGTCCGCCCATAAACGTGCTGTCGCGTCCGCCGGATGGCCGGCCGTTCATCCTTTCGACTGCCCCACAAAAGAAACTCGAAACCCGTCTGCGGCTTTATATCGCCGCCAGTCTGCTGGCGTTCTTTGTCGCCGGTGCGGTCAGCGCACGCCTGCTGACTGTCCGGCTCGCCGGCGCCCCGGATTCGGCATCCACTCAGCAGTCGCCGTGATACCATCTGGATTCTGTTGATTTCACAAGCCCGGTTTATGCAAGACAATCCTCTGCTGTCGTATGACGGCTTGCCGCCGTTTTCCGAAATTCGCGCCGAACATCTGGAGTCTGCCGTTGACGCAGTGCTTGCGGAAAACCGCGCGCGCATACAGGCGCTTACCCTGGCCGGGCAAGCGCCGAACTGGGACGGCTTCGCGGAAGCGCTCGAATCGCTGGATGAACGGTTGCATCACGTGTGGGCGCCAGCCAGCCATCTGCATGGCGTGATGGACTCGCCAGAATTGCGGGCTGCCTACAATGCCTGCTTGCCGAAACTCTCCGATTACGAAACCGAAGTGGGACATAACGCTGCCCTGCAGCGGGGTTATGCCGCCCTCAAGGCCGGAGCCGACTGGACCCAATTCAATTCCGCTCAACGCAAACTGATTGACGACGCGCTGCGCGATTTCCATCTGGCTGGCGTGGATCTTCCCGCTGACAAGAAGGCGCGCTTCCGCGAACTGATGCAGCGACTTTCCAGTCTCGCGGCCAAATTCGAGGAAAACATCCTCGATGCCACCCACGGCTGGTTCAAACACGTGACCGGCGATGCCGGTGTCGAAGGAATTCCGGTAACGGCACTGGAGCAGGCGCGCGAAGCCGCCACGACTCGCGACCTTGAAGGCTACGTGTTCACGCTCGATTATCCGAGCTACGCCGCGGTAGTCACCTATGCGGATGATCGCGGTTTGCGTGAAGAAATGTACCGCGCCTATGCCACCCGCGCTTCCGATCAGGGTCCGTGCGCAGGGCGCTGGGACAATACCGCAACCATGCGCGATATTCTGCGTTTGCGGCACGAAGCGGCAACGCTGGTCGGGTTCAAGGATTACACCGCCTATTCGCTGGCCAGCAAGATGGCCCACAGTGCCGATGACGTGGTGCGGTTTCTGCATGATCTGGTGGCACGCTGCCGCAGCGCCGGACGTCACGAATACATGGAGCTGTGCGAATACGCACTGGAACGTGATGGCATCACAGAACTGCAAGCCTGGGACATCAGCTATTACGCCGAAAAACTCAAGCTGGAACGTTACGCGATAGACGACGAAATGCTGCGCCCGTACTTTCCGGTACCGCGGGTCATGCAGGGGCTGTTTGAAATCGTGCAGCGGCTATATGGTATCCGCCTGACCGAGGTGGAGTCAGCGGATGTCTGGCATCCGGATGTACGCCTGTATCGTCTGCACGACGAGGCGGGCGACTTGCGCGGTGAACTGTATCTTGATCTCTACACCCGCACCGGTAAACGCAACGGCGCCTGGATGGACGACTGCCGTAGCCGCCGGCGTACTACACGGGGCGTGCAAACGCCGGTCGCATTCCTGACCTGCAACTTCCCACCGCCGGTCGGCAAGCGTCCGTCACTGCTTACGCACGACGACGTTGTCACTCTGTTTCATGAACTGGGTCATTGTCTGCACCATCTGCTGACTCAGGTCGATTATCCGGCAGTCGCCGGCATCAACGGCGTGGCCTGGGATGCGGTGGAACTGCCGAGCCAGTTTCATGAAAACTTCGCCTGGACCCGCGAAGGTATGGCGGCAGTCAGCGGTCATTTCGAAACCGGTGAGCCGTTACCGGACAGCCTGTATGAAAAACTGACCGGCGCCCGGCATTTTCATAGTGCCCTTTTCATGTTGCGCCAGCTGGAATTCGGCTTGTTTGATTTCGAGCTGCACATGCATGCCAGCAACGGAATTGACGACAAGTATGTGCAAAACACTCTGGCAACCGTCCGCAAGCAGGTTAGTGTCATCCCGGTGCCTGAGTGGAACCGTTTTGCCCACGGCTTCTCACACAT
>DASUXE010000399.1:0-4420 GCA_036378075.1 Gammaproteobacteria bacterium | reverse complement strand
TCGAATGACGCCGGGTGAGATTGCCGACATCGTGCAAGTGCGCAATCAGGCGGATCTGCTGCATGACGAGCAGGCCGTGACGCAGGCCGTAAGGCAGATGGCAAAACAGATTACGCAGCAGATGGCGGATAGCAATCCGCTGGTGATCTGTGTGATGAACGGCGGTTTGATGCTGACCGGCTGGCTGACGCAGCAGTTGACGTTTCCGCTGCAACTCGATTATGCGCATGTAACACGTTACCGGGGTGCAACGCTCGGTGGTGATCTTGAATGGGTTGCAAAGCCGCGAGCCGCCTTGCGGGGTCGCACGCTGTTACTGGTGGATGACATCTTTGACGAAGGGCTCACACTTGCCAGTCTGGTGGAGGCGTGTAAAAAACTTGGTGCACGAGAGGTCAGAACGGCAGTACTGGTACGCAAGCTGCATGAACGCGTACAGACCGACATGCTGCCGGATTTTATCGGCCTGACTGTGCCGGATCGTTACGTGTTTGGATGCGGCATGGATTACCAGCATTACTGGCGTAATCTGCCGGCGATATACGCATTGCGCGATTGAACGCGTTCCCACAACCTTTTTCGACAGGAATTCCGCTATGACCGACCTTGCCATTATCGGTGGTACTGGCCTCGCATCGCTGAACGGTCTTGAAATCACCCGGCGCGAGATGGTGCATACGCCTTACGGCGAACCATCCGGCCCGCTGATGCATGGACACTTTGCGGGACACAATGTCGTGTTCCTGCCCCGGCACGGATATGCACATACGATCCCCCCACACCGGGTCAACTATCGGGCCAATATCTGGGCGCTGCATCATATCGGCGTGCGCCGGGTGCTGGCAGTTGCGGCGGTCGGCGGAATCCGCTCCGACATGCTGCCGGGCGAGATTGCATTTCCCGATCAGCTGATCGATTACACCTATGGACGTGCGCACACGTTTTTCGAGCAGGACCTGGATCAGGTAACCCATATCGATTTCACGGAACCGTATGATCCGGTGCTGCGAGCACAGCTGATCAAGGCGGCGCAGAAGGCCAGTCTAACGTGCATCACGGATGGTACCTATGCGGCGACCCAGGGACCGAGGCTGGAAACTGCCGCCGAGATTGCGCGGCTCGAACGCGACGGCTGTGACGTGGTGGGGATGACCGGGATGCCGGAAGCCGGACTGGCGCGGGAGATGCAGCTGGCCTATGCCTGCTGCGCCGTGATCGCCAACTGGGCGGCGGGCAAGGGCAGTGAAGGGATTCATGCCGAGATTGATCGTTACCTGAAACGCGGCATGGAGCAGGTGCGCGCGCTACTGGAGGCGCTGGTACTGCTGATCTGACAGTGGCACCGTTATCCCGTATCAGTGGGTTGCGGTCGTTGCCGCTGGATGCGGCGTCACCAATACGAGCACGCCGAACATCGGGTTGTCGAAGTAGTTCAGTTTGCCGGCCTCGATGCGCCGGTCCTCGGTCATGCGATACCACTGATAATCTGGCGGCGTCGTGCCCGCTGACGGTGCTGCGGCGGCCGGCACCACCACACTGGCCGCGGCCGGAACCTGCATGATGTGTGCCGCAACGTGTCCCTGACAGACGAGATCCACGTCAAAGTGCAAATACGGGCCGTACTGGCTGAATTTCACGCTGCCGTAAACCGGTGTGGGGACGGGTGCGGGGTTTGCCGCGACTGCTTGCGCCGGTGTCACCGGCGGCTGGATGGCGAGCCCTGGCGTCGAGATTGCGGCCGGTGCCGGCGGAGGAACACCGATGCGCACCGGCGCTGCGGTGGAATGATCAGTCAGCGGTTCCATCCAGGCCACGTGCAGTAATGGCTGATAGTCGTGTGAATTCTTGAGCCGGTTCCAGTCGGCGTCGAGCTGGTGTGCATCGATTTGAGTAAATGCCGTGGGGCCGGCGGTAGCGCCATTGCGGGCAGGCGTTGCCTGAGGCTGCAGGGCGGTGGCAGCGTTCCAGTCCGGGGTGCCGGGGTCGGCCGGCCACGATTCCAGATCGCCGGCTTGCGGATCGGTATAACGGAACACGATGAGCTCGATGTCGTACCAGCTTTGATTGGCGTTGCTGTTTCCGGATGGTGCAGCCGCACGCGCGGCTGGCAGCGTGGATAACAGCAGGGTTGTCAGCAGCAGGCAGATGCTTGGTCGGTTCACGTGGTTTCCCGTTTCAGATGCGCGAGAGCGAAGTCTAGCAGACTGCCGAAACGTCATGCGGCCGCCGCGTCGGCGCCGAGCCGGTTCAGCAGGTTTTCCACCACGGTGATGCGTTGTTCGCCATCCGGCAGGTCCTGGATGAAGCGCAGCCGATCCTGCCCGTCGAGCCGGTAATGTTTCGGTTGCTGCTGGATCATCCGTATCACGGTGATCGGCTCCACGCGGGTGGTGCTGCCGAACAAAATGCGACCGCCAGCCGGTCCGGCTTCGATTTTGCGCACGCCGAGCGGCGCGGCTTTCAGTTTCAGCTCCGCGATCCGGAACAGCGTCTTGGCGGGCGGTGGCAGCAAGCCGAACCGGTCGATCATTTCGACCTGCAGTTCATCGAGTTCTTCACGGGTTTTGGCGCTGGCAATCCGTTTGTAGAGCGTCAAACGCAAGTGCACGTCGGGCATGTAATCGGCCGGCAGCAGGGCCGGGAGGTGCAGGTCGATCTCTGGCCCGTGATCCAGCGGCGCATCGAGATCCACGCTGCGGCCTTCCTTGAGCGCGCGCACCGTGCGTTCCAGCAGTTCGGTATAGAGCGTAAATCCCACTTCGTGAATCTGGCCGCTCTGTTCCTCTCCCAGCAGTTCACCGGCGCCGCGGATTTCCAGATCGTGGGTGGCAAGCGTGAAACCTGCGCCCAGTTCTTCCAGTGATTCAATCGCGTCGAGGCGTTTGATGGCATCCGCAGTAAGGAGACTGCGCGGCGGCGTGATCAGATACGCATAGGCGCGGTGATGGGAACGCCCGACCCGGCCGCGCAACTGGTGCAACTGGGCCAGCCCGAGTTTGTCGGCACGATCGATGATGATGGTATTGGCGGTCGGCACATCAATGCCGCTTTCGATGATGGTGGTGCACACCAGTACGTTGAAACGGCGGTGATAGAAATCCAGCATCACCTGTTCCAGCTCACGCTCGTGCATCTGGCCGTGCGCGACACGTACCTCTGCGCCGGGTACCAGTTTGGCGATTTGAGCCGCTGCCTTGTCGATGGTATCCACGCTGTTGTGCATGAAATACACCTGGCCGCCGCGCTTGATCTCGCGCAGACAGGCTTCCTGGATCAATGCGTCCTGCCACTGACTCACAAAGGTCTTGACCGCCAGGCGTTCGGCGGGCGGCGTCGCGATAATGGAAAGATCACGCAGTCCGGCAAGCGACATGTTCAAGGTGCGCGGGATCGGCGTGGCGGTCAGCGTCAGCATGTCGACTTCCGCGCGAAGTTTCTTCAGCCGTTCCTTGTGCTGCACGCCGAAGCGGTGTTCCTCGTCAATGATGACCAGCCCCAGGTCCTTGAACTTGAGTTCCGGGCGCAATAGCGCGTGGGTGCCAATCACGATTTCAACCGTACCTTCGGCCAGTGCGCGCACGACTTCGTTCTGCTGTTTGCCGGTGCGGAACCGCGACAGTACCTCGACCCTGACCGGCCAGTCCGCGAAACGATCGCGGAAGGTCTGGTAGTGCTGCTGGGCGAGCAGGGTGGTCGGTACCAGCACCGCCACCTGTTTACCGGCCTGCACGGCGATGAACGAGGCGCGCACGGCGACTTCGGTCTTGCCGAAGCCGACATCACCGCAAACCACCCGATCCATCGGCTTGCCGGCTGTCATGTCCGCGATCACGCCGTCGATTGCGGTCAACTGATCCTGGGTTTCGTCGAAGGGAAAACTTTCGGCAAAGGCCTGATATTCGAGTTCGGAAAGCTTGAAAGCATGTCCCTGTCGTGCGGCACGACGGGCGTGGATATCGAGCAGTTCCGCGGCTACATCGCGAACCTGTTCCGCGGCACGTCGTCTGGCCTTCTGCCACTGATCGCTGCCAAGCCGGTGCAACGGTGCACTTTCCGGCGCACTGCCGTTGTAGCGCGTAATGAGGTGAAGCGACGATACCGGCACATAGAGTTTGTCGCCGCCGGCATATTCGAGCGTCAGGAATTCGGTCTGGATTCCGCTCAGGTCCAGCATCTGCAGACCGAGATAACGTCCGACTCCATGCTCCTCGTGTACCACCGGTGCCCCGGGTGCGAGATCGGCGAGGTCGCGGATGATGTTTTCCGGGTCCCGTTTAGTGACGCGCCGGCTGCTCTGACGGGCGCGCTGACCGAACAATTGTTCTTCGGCAATGATGGCGAGTCCGGCATCCGGCAGCAGCAGGCCGCGTTCCAGCGGCGCCACGCACAGTGCAATCCGTGAGTCGCTGGCGAGAAATTG
>DASUXE010000398.1:0-3026 GCA_036378075.1 Gammaproteobacteria bacterium | reverse complement strand
CTCGTGTGTAACTAAAATATCGCTTCCGGGTATTGCATAGCCGCTGATTTCGCCGCTTATGCTTGTGGGAATCGATGGGGACCAGTCAGCAGTTACGCTTGTGTCAGCCGCTATCGTACTGGGAACTGTATAGCTGCCATTCACACCCGTGTTAGCCGCGCCGCCGATATATTCATAACCCTGAATTGGGTTTGAAAAATTGTATGCAACGTCACTGTATGAGCCATTCACGGAGCCATTCAGGAAATTTTCTGGCGATGCGCGTGTGCATCCTTCGTAGCCCGCCATCCGCAGCACCGGTTCCATGAAGCTCAATGCAAATCGGCCGTTTTCCTGCACCTGAGCCAATCCAGTGTCCACGTTGTATGACTTCTTGCTGGTGAGGTACACGGAAATGACACCGGCCGTCAGAATCAGGCCGATCAGCAAGGCCACCATCAATTCGACCAGTGATAGCCCGCGCTGACGGCTTCTTGGCGATCTGTTGTTGTTTGCAAACCTTTTCATAATGCACTCGTGATGCTGAGACTGGACGGAGCGGGGTTGGTACTCGTCGTTTCGCCCAGCGCCTGCTGCGCACGCGCGTCACTCCACTCGACGGTAATCGTGACCTGGGTGATTTTGCCGATTGTCGTAGTCGATATGCTGCCGGTGCCGGATGGCAACTCATTCGCAAGGTCCTGCCGCCATTCGTAGAGATCGAATTTCGCAATATCTGTGGTATTGCAATTGACAGTGGACGCGTTGCTGCTGCTGGCCAGACATTTATCCTTATAGGTGCTATCGACGGAATCGGTCAGTGCCAGATTGTAGTCGCCGGCCTGGGCGGCACCCCGGTTGGCGCGCATCCGGTCAAGAATGTTGTAGGTCAGCGCGGTGACCTGTGTGCGGGTATAGGTGCTGCCGCTGCTTTTCAGCGAGACGCTGATCATGCCGGCGATACCGAGCAGGCCGACCGACAGAACCACCAGCGCAACCAGCACTTCAATAAGCGTAAAGCCGGAGGTATGGCGGCCAATAGAAACATGATGTGTCTTGTCCTTCATGTTGGGCAACTCAATGCTGTTCCATCGGGGGCTTTACCGACGGTTTGTGACGCCTTTGCGAGACCGGTGCTGATGAGATTGAGCGATCGTGCGAAGCTGCTACCGCGCGAATCGCAGAGCGTGAAGAGACCACTGACAGTGCTGGTGCCATTGGTACTGAACGTAAAACTGCTACCGATGCCTGCATTATTGAGCGTAAGGCCATTGGCCAGAGCGCCATGCACCCGCAGTGGAGTGCCCGCGGTCGCGTAAACAATCCACCCCTGACTCCAGTCCGTACTGTTGCAGGTCGCGCTATCGCTGCTGGCACACACCGTAATGGACTTGTTGTCGGTGATGGCTTCGGAGCGCGCATACATCAGCGTACCGAGCAGTTCGTTGATGGCTGCAACCTGCCGGTTATCGGCGATCGTTGTTTTGAAATTGGGGACTGCTACCATCATCAGGATGCCCGCAATCGCGAGTACTACCATTAGTTCGAGCAGGGTGAAGCCGTGTTCGTTTTTCATGCCGTACACTATAGTCGAGGCTGTAGCCCTGACAGGGGTTGGCGCGACGGGCGACGCGGGATTGGCGATAAACGGTCCACGGCAGCTGCTTTGTCGCCACAAGCCTGAAGACATAGGACCTTTGTTGATTGCCTGAGGGTGTCCGGAAAGGCAGAAATGACTTTGGTGGGCTGGCGAGCCGGTCCGGACCGCGATCAGCAGGTAACCGGGAGGTAGCGTATGAATCCGACCGAATTCTTCCAGGAAGGGCCCGTCCTTGGCAATCAGTTCGAGGATGATCAGCTGTTGCGGGGCTGGCTGCGGGCCCGGCTGCCAGCCGAAATGCTGGCTGGGCTGAGGCCTGGCCTGAGCCGGCTGGGTGCCCGTGCCGCCGGCGAGATGCTGACGATGGCCGCCGATGCCGAAGCCCATCCGCCTCGCCATGTTCCTTACGATGCCTGGGGGCGGCGAATCGACTATATAGAAGTTGCTGAAGGCTGGCAGGCACTACACCGGGTTGCGGCGGAAGAGGGCATTGTCGCTACCGCCTACGAGCGACAGCAGGGTACCTGGTCGCGTGTGCATCAATCTGCCCGACTCTATTTATATAACCCCTCCTCGGCGATCTGCTCCTGCCCGATGGCGATGACCGATGGCGCCGCGCGGATCATCGAAGTCTACGGTGACCCGGCACTCAAGCAACACGTATTGCCGCATCTGACCAGCCGCGATCCGGCCAGCATGTGGACCTCGGGACAGTGGATGACGGAGCGCAGTGGCGGGTCGGATGTCAGTGGCACTGCAACCGAAGCACGACGCGATGGCAGCGGGTTCCGGCTGTATGGCACCAAATAGTTCACCTCCGCGACCACCTGCGAAATGGCGGTCACGCTGGCACGCGATCCCGATGCGGACGGCAAGCTCAGTGTGTTCTGTCTTGAATTGCGCGACAAGCATGGCCGGCTCAACGACATCTTCCTGCACCGGCTCAAGGACAAACTGGGAACCCGGGCCCTACCCACGGCGGAGCTGACCCTGCAGGGCACACCCGCCATGCGCATCGGCGAACCGGGCAGGGGCGTGCGCACCATCGCGACGGTGCTCAACATCACCCGTCTTTACAACACCGTGTCGGCGGTGAGTTACATGCGACGCGGTCTGGCGCTGGCACAGGATTACGCCACACGACGCCGGGCATTCGGAAAATTGCTCTGCGATCAGCCATTGCACCGCGAGACACTCACGGATATGGAATGCGAAGTCGCCGGCGCATTCCATCTGGCGTTCGAAGTGGCAACGTTGATGGGCCGGGAGGAGACCGGCACCGCGACGGAAGATGAAACCATGCTGTTGCGGCTGCTGACACCGGTCGCGAAACTCTATACCGGCAAGCAAGCCATTGCGGTCGCCAGCGAAGCGCTGGAATGTTTCGGCGGTCAGGGTTATGTCGAAGACACCGGACTGCCGGCGTTGTTGCGCGATTGTCAGGTGC
>DASUXE010000397.1:0-2143 GCA_036378075.1 Gammaproteobacteria bacterium | reverse complement strand
TGTTCCGACATTCGGTGCCGAACTTCGCGGCAGCGAAGAACTCGCTTACGCGGAACGTCTGCACCGGATCGTGGAATCGTCGACCATGCTGATCTGCAGTGACCCGCAACGGAAGCAGCGCTTCCTGTCGTGCAGGGAAATCGTCATACACAATGCCGAAAACTTCATTTCCAGGCCGTCGGTCGAAGACGCGGGAAGAATGCGCGTTTTTGGCGTGATCGCCGACGTGCGCCATGACGAACGGTTCGTGCAACCACTATGCAGTCCTCTGGGCTTGAAGGATCTCTGGTCTGCTGCAACCAGCGTCATCGCAAAAAAAAGAAGTTTCAATACTGCCTCCATCATGTGGTTGGAAGGATCAGGGGCCATATCCCCGATTTACATCCGCATACCCCTTAGAATCATGCTGTGGGTCGATTCGATGCTCGAAAAATTAAAAAGCCTGTGAAAAAGGACATCCTTATAGTCGGTGCCGGCTTTGCCGGCAGCATAATGGCCCGTGAACTGGCGGAAGCCGGCCATCGCGTGCATGTAATCGACAAACGTCCTCATATCGCCGGCAACGCCTACGACGAATACGACGCGCATGGGGTTCTTGTACACCTCTATGGACCGCACATTTTTCACACCAATGGCGAACGTATCGCTGCCTATCTATCCCGCTTCACCGAATGGCACCCATATGAACACCGTGTGCGCGGCGTCTTGAATGGAGTTACTTACCCATTCCCGATCAACCGTGATACCTTGAATCGGCTTTACGGATTGCAGCTCGACGAAGCAGGCGCTGCGGAATTTTTCGAAAAAGTACGTGAACCGCGCGATCCGGTCACCACCAGCGAGGATGTAATCCTAAACAGTGTCGGCCGTGATCTATATGAAAAATTCTTCCTGAACTACACCCGCAAGCAATGGGGGTTGGATCCGTCCCAGCTCAAGGCGGGCGTCGCAGCGCGCATACCGGTACGTACCAATACCGACGACCGCTACTTCACGGACAGTTTTCAGGCCATGCCCAAGTACGGCTATACGACAATGTTCAGAAACATGCTGGACCATCCAGGTATCAGCATAGAGACAGGGGTGGACTTCGCCGGACTCAGGGACCGGGACCGTTTTGGTCACATTGTATTCACCGGTCCGATCGATGCCTATTTTGATTATCGTTACGGCCGGTTACCTTACCGTTCCCTGCGTTTCGAGCATGAACACCTGCCTGACGTTGCCCAGTTCCAGGAAACCGGCACGGTCAATTATCCTAACGACCATGCCTTCACGCGTATCACGGAATTCAAGCACCTCACAGGTCAGGTTCATACCGGGACCTCCATCGTGCGTGAGTATCCGCAAGCGGAAGGCGACCCCTATTATCCGGTGCCGCGGCCAGAAAACGAGGCATTATTCAAACGTTATGAGACCCTGGCAGAAAAGGAACCGAATGTGACGTTCGTAGGTCGCCTGGCTCAATACCGGTACTACAACATGGACCAGGTCGCCGGCGCAGCACTTGCAACTGCCAAGAAGTTGCTCGGTTAACAACCCGCATGCGTATCGCTTTCCTGTGCAAACGCAAATACATGGGCAAGGATGTGATCCTCGACCGCTACGCGCGGTTGTATGAGATCCCCTACCAGTTAGCGCGGCTCGGCCATGAAGTCCGCGGCTATTGCTTCAGTTACCAGAATCACAGCAGGGGCAGGTGGGAACACGAAGCTCTGCCCGGCAAGCTGACATGGGAGTCTGGTTCTGCAGGGTTCGGCTATGTGGCGGGGTTGCTGATTTACCCGTTCAACCTGAAGCAACGCCTGGGCGGGTTTGCTCCGGATGTCATCATCGGCGCTTCCGATATTCCACATGTGGCATTGGGCGCATGGTTGGCCAAGCGCTTTGAGGTCCCCTATGTCGCCGACTTGTATGACAATTTCGAAAGCTTCGGCCAGGCACGCCTGCCGGGCATGGTGGCATCCTTGCGAAGAGCGGTACGCGATGCCGCGCTGGTTACCACGACCAGCGAGCTGTTGAAGGAATTTGTAGTCCAGGAATATTCCGCCCGCGGCGAGGTCATGGCCATGCCCAGCACCGTGGACCGACAAGTGTTTCGCCCATTGGACCGTCTGGCATCGCGCCGCGCCTTGGGTTTGCC
>DASUXE010000396.1:0-3339 GCA_036378075.1 Gammaproteobacteria bacterium | reverse complement strand
GATACCGGCGATTTCTACGGGATGGGTCACAATGAATGGCTGATCCGCAGGGCGTTGGAAGGTGGCAAGCGCAAGCAGGCATTCATCTCGGTGAAGTTCGGCGCGCTGCGCGGCCCAGACAACAGCTGGGGCGGCGTGGATTGCCGGCCTCAGGCGCTGAAAAACTTCCTGGCTTACACGCTGCAGCGGCTCGGTACCGATTACATCGACCTGTATCGTCCCGCGCGACTCGATCCCGAGGTGCCGATTGAGGACACCGTGGGTGCGATTGCCGACCTGGTGAAAGCAGGGTACGTACGCCATATCGGTCTGTCGGAAGTCGGCGTGGACACCATCCGGCGTGCGCGCAAGGTGTATCCGATTGCGGATCTGCAGATCGAATACTCACTGATGAGTCGCGGCATCGAATCCACGATTCTCCCGGCATTGCGGGAATTGGGCATTTCCGTCACTGCCTATGGCGTGCTGTCGCGCGGCCTGCTGAGCGGGCATGTGCCGGCCGCAGATCACAAGGGTGATATCCGCACCTTACGGATGCCGCGATTTCAGGGCGAAAATCTGCGCCGCAATCTGCATCTGGTGGACGAATTGCGCCGCATCGGTGAAGAAAAAAACGCGACACCGGCGCAACTTGCCATTGCCTGGGTGTGTTCGCGCGGGGATGACGTGGTACCGCTGATCGGCGCCCGCAAGCGCACACAACTCTCGGAAGCACTTGGCGCTGTAAACATGCAGCTCAGTGCCGACGATCTGGCGCGGATTGAAGCGGCAGTGCCTGCCGAGCGTGTGGCCGGTACCCGTTACGATGCCGCACAGATGGCGCATCTGGACAGTGAAACGTTGTGATTAGCCGCTAGCGGATTTGCGCTGCCGCGGTTTGAGCGTGCTACGAGCGACACTTTCCACAGCCTTCGTCAGCAAGCCGATGCCGGCACGAATTTCCTCGGGTGTCTGGCTCGCGTATCCAAGACGCAAGTGGGTGTTGGTTCCTTGTGGTCCACAGCGATACATGGATTCGGGCGTGACAAACACACCGGCTTCGGCGGCTTTTTCTGTGACCGCGTCGGCGTCCACGCCGCAATTCAGCCACAGGGCCATGCCGCCATCCGGCACCGACCAGTCCAGCGGCAGACCGCGTTGTTTGCTTTCATCGAGCGCACTGACCAGGGTGTCGCGCCGTTCCTGATAGACACGCCGCATGCGGCGCAGATGGCGTTCGAAGCCGCCGTTGTCCATCCATTTCGCGACTGCATCCTGCAGAAACACGCTGTTCTGACGCGTGATGATTGAGCGCAGATTGATGAGCGGCTGGTACAGCGGTTTCGGCACTGCCAGGAAACCGATGCGCATGGACGGAAACATCACCTTGGAAAGCGTTGATGCATAAATGACAAGTTCGCAGGGATCGGTGCTGGCGAGCGGTGCGATGGGCTGACAGCGGTAATGGAATTCGTGATCGTAGTCGTCCTCGAAAATCGGGATCTGATGCTGGCTGGCCAGTTCGTAGATGCGCATCCGGCGTGCCGCGGTCAATGTCACGGTCGTTGGATATTGATGGTGCGGTGTGAGATAGAGAAACCGGATTTTGTGTTTCGCAATCGCCGCTTCCAGTGCGTCGGGGTCCATGCCGTTTTCATCCACCTTGACCGGCACCAGTTCGCCGCCCGCGGAACGGAATGCATCCCAGGCCGAACTGTAGCCGTAGGTTTCCACGGCCACCCGGTCACCGGGTTTGATCAGCAGTTGTGCTGCCAGGAATATGCCTTCCTGGGTGCCGTGCGTGACGATGATCTCGCGGCCGGTAAGCGCCCGCATGTGACCGAGATACGCTTCAAGCCGTTCGATAAACGGTCCGTAACCGGCTGCGTTGCTGTAACCGCTGCGCGTCACCGGCGATCTGCGCAGCGACTCCGCCATGCAGGCGCGGAATTCGTGGTAGGGAAACAGTCGCAGATCCGGTTGCCCGCCCTGAAACACATGTTTGTAAGTGCGGCCACTCTCGACCGGGGGGCAGCAGTCTGAAGCGTTTACCTCACGCGCAAATTGCCATTTGATTTTACGGTTCAGACACGAGGCCTTACCGCGAGCCTGTGGTTGGAAGAACTGCGACGGGAGCTCTTTAACCACCCGGTGCGCACGCCGTTCGCCAGCTTCCAGCCAGCCTTCCGCCACCAGTTCGTCCATGGCAGCGATGACGGTGTGCCGGTGTACGCCCAGCATGTCGGCGAGTGTGCGGCTCGAGGGCAGGCGGTCGCCGGGTTGTATACGGCCGGCATTGATTGCCGCGCGCAGTCCTTCGGCGATGCGCAGATAACCGGGGCGGCTGTCTTTGGGCACTGCAAGAATCAGCTCGTGCATGGCGCGTTCTCCTCAGGCGAAAATCTGGTCTAACAGAATTGTTGAATCTGGTACTTAAGACTGTGCCAGAAGAATAGCAGAATATACGCCGTCGAGATACTCCACTGCTCTCCCCAAGGAGGATCGCAAGTCATGCATATTCCCGCAGACAAAGATGAACGTACCCGCTTATGGGTTGCATTAGGCAATCAGCCCGGCGTCGGTGCCTGGTTTACAGTTTGGATGCTGTCGCGCGAGTCGCAACAGCGCACTGCCGTCGAAGGTAAACCCGGCGCGTCAACGACCGACTGCTGTGTTCCGCCGGCCAAGGGTTCACCCGCCTGAACAGTGATCGATTCACGCCGGAGAAAAGCTGTGATTGATTTGTATTTCTGGCCGACCCCGAACGGGTTGAAGGTCAAGTTGTTTCTGGAAGAGGCGGGTCTTGCCTATCGCAGCGTGCCGGTGAACATCGGTAAAGGCGAACAGTTCGATCCGGAATTTTTGCGGATCTCGCCCAATAACAAGATTCCGGCCATCGTGGATCACGAACCGGCGGCAGGCGACGCGCCGCTTGCCATGTTCGAATCCGGCGCGATCCTGTTGTATCTCGCCGAGAAGAGTGAGCGTTTCATTCCCTGGCATTTGCCGAAGCGCGTTGAAGTGTTGCAATGGCTGTTCTGGCAGGTTGCCGGTCTCGGTCCGATGGCCGGGCAGAACGGACATTTCAGGGTTTACGCGCCGGAGCAGGTTCCCTACGCCATCGAGCGCTACAGCAAGGAAACCAATCGTTTGTACGGCGTGCTGGATAAACGGCTGGCGGACAGGGAATATCTGGCCGGCGAATATTCGATTGCCGATATGGCCTGTTACCCGTGGATCGTGCCGCATCATTCTCACGGTCAGAATCTCGACGCATTCCCGCATCTCAAGCGCTGGTTCGAAACCATCGCGACACGGCCTGCTGTGATCGAAACCTGGCGGGACGTCAAGGATGTATAT
>DASUXE010000395.1:0-2122 GCA_036378075.1 Gammaproteobacteria bacterium | reverse complement strand
GTGCGCCAATATGCATAGCCGGATTCGCCCTTGTGTTGCGTCGGCTCCACGGATGACCAGTCGGTTATTCCGAACGGGATATCGGACAGTTTCACTAACGGTTCCTCGTGACGTGTCGGGCCAAGGTAGTTGTTCAGCGTTGTCGAACGTCACGCGTGCGTGTCCGTCGGCGGCAACGATGTCTCATGTATCGCCGCTGGTTCCGGTTTCCCTGGGAGTATGGAAGTGGGTGAGAACGTCAGGCGCAAGACAGAAGCCCTCGCGCTCATCGTCCCATGCCACGGCGCTGATGCGCCAGCCACTCAGCCCCTTGATGAACTGGAATACCTTGGCGCCACGGGCGTCAAACGGTACGCCATTGAGTACTCCGGATTTCGCATAAGTGCAGGAGCGCAGGGCCACGTTGCCAAAGACCTGCGTGTGGTGCGCCGTCTCGCGTTCCTCAAAGTCGGTGAGCGTGCCGTTTGAAAGCAGTGCCTCGCGTGGAGCGATGAACGCCTCGAGTGACATGATTTCCGGGGTGGAGGAAACGCACTTTGAGATGACGGCTTCCGGAATGCAAAGGTCGAATATGGCGTGGAGATTGGGTCTGACTCCGCCGCGATTCGAAAACAGGCCAAAGAACGCACGGACGAGGGCGTCGATTGCCCGCTGGTCCTCGTCAGTTACTGCGTGATGAAATGACATTGGTCGCCCGTGCAAGGCCTGAGATGTTGCGAATATTAGGGGACGCGGGCCGTGGTTCTCAAGCAGGGCAATCAGCAGGCTGCAACTCAGCGGGAAACCTGGTTAAAACGCAGGTCATTTCTGTTATTCAAGGTAGATTAAAGACGGTTAACACCCTTTACCAGTCTCATCAATCTGCTGCATGGAGCGGTAGCCAGGCAGCCGGCCTGGATGAATTGTTGGGCATGCCGAAAGCCTGCGACGGACCTGATCCGGGAGTGAATGAGATTCTGAACCGGCTTCTACGGGCTTTTCGCCTTTCTTTTGGTTGACTTCAAGTGCTTCTCGTTGAGTTTGCAGAATTTCAGATCGGCCAAAACCCGCTTGATAAATTCGAACTGTTCGAGGGTTTCGAACTCGAGGAAAGTTGTAATGCGTGGATCCATGCCGTAATACAGATGAATGCGGGATTTGGTATTCACCGGCTGGCCTTCCACCAGCCACCTGGAAATTTCAATGCCCTGCAAAAACATCGATCCGCGGGCCAAGGCGTCGTGTTGAACAAGTTCGGCCAAAGCCGTTTCACATTGCTGGGCCGTCAGCGCATCAAAGGAACCGTTACGCGAAGCGACCCCAAGCAGTTTTTCGAAGCGTTCAACATCCCCGTATGTCGTGTGCCCCCACATTGCTTGTGCATCCGGCGGCAGGGATGGAGGAGCGGCGCCCGTGAACAGCTTCAAACTGCCGCCGGTTGTTGAATACTCCGCTACCGCCGACTCCAGGAATTGGTCAAACAGCATTTTCTGGTGTGCCGGTGCCATTTTCCCGAGCGAATGGCCCCAGACGTTCGATTTTGGTGGTGTATAACGATACATATCAAACCGCGCTATTGGTTATTGGATGGGTCTCGGCGATATTCATATTACCAGTGCCAGTAAAACTCCGGCTTTTGTCGCAACAATGATCCCGGATTTTCATATCGGCTCAAAGTGAAATGTACGATTCATTTCCGATCCCGGGCATCCAGCTAGATAAGGTTCTCGGCAACCATCCAGTCATAACAATCCTTGATCATGGTTTTCAGCGGGACGACCTGAAAACCCAGATCGCGTTTCGCTTTGTCCGCGGTTACCGTGATGTCTCTGCCAAACGCATCGGCCATCTCGGGTGTCACTGAAGGTTCGCGGCCGGTCAGGGTGCTGACAAGGTCGCCGACTGCCGCCACGGTCTTGACCAGGAACAGGGGCGTCTCGCGGGCGGGAACGGGTTTTCCCAGCAGACGGGCAATTTCCTGCACCAGCTCCAGCATGCGGGCATTGGTGCCGCCGAGGATATATTGGCCACCATTCTCACCCGCGTCGGCAGCGGCAACGTGCGCAGTGACCACCTCGCGTACATGCGCAAAGGTCCGCGCTCCCGGTGGCACGCCACGAAGCTTGCCGTCACGCACCATATA
>DASUXE010000394.1:0-6759 GCA_036378075.1 Gammaproteobacteria bacterium | reverse complement strand
TGTCGACAGTGAGATTGCCGGTAATCTGGTCGGCCTGCATGTCGCCACTGTCGGAGTGCAAGCCGAGATTGTTCTTGACGGCCGCGACTTTGATGAAGCCGACGTGATTGGTCAGATCGGCGTTGGCCCCGGTCGGCAGTTTCACCGCCACATCCACGTACAGCGGCACGCCATCACCGTGGCGGCTGTAGATTCGCACCCGTTCGCCCTGATAACTCAGCGACGACGAGCTGTTACCGCAGATAAACCCGAACAGGCAGCCTTCATGATCGCCGTCCCGTTCTCCCGGTTCGCGGTCGTAACGGTAGCGATCGTATTGATCCACCGGGTAGTCGACGTGCACGTTTACGTGCTGGCCGCTGCTGTCCACCGACAGCTTGATGGTCTTGGCCAGTGCGTCGGCCTCGGCCTGATCCTTGCCGCCCGCCACCACGGTTGCGGTAATTTCCAGCTGACTGCCGCCCTGCGAGACGCTCATGCGACCGACCATGTTCTCGACCGAGACCGTCGCCCCGGCCGGCACCGGCAGGCTCCGGTTAAGGGTTTGACGTACCGTCGTGCCGGCGTATGCCGGAACAGCAATTGCAAGCCACAGGGCAGCGAGCGCGCCTGACGACAGCAGGAAATTGGGTATGCGGCGAAGAGCTTTCATGAGGGTTCTCCGGATCGACGATCAGGCCGTCTGTGTTGGTGTATTATCTGACTATAACACGAATTTCGGGTTTTTCAAGTCCGGGTGCTAACTTTACGGTCCTGCCGCACTCCAACTGGCAACTGCAACGAAAGGAAGTTCCCATGCGCCCTGCTTTCTGGCTGTCCGTTCTGCTGACTGTTCCCGCCCTGGCCCTGGCCGGGTCACCGGCCGTCCCGCCCAGTGAGCACCCTGTGTTACGCGATATTGTCAGCGCGGTCAGTGTCGAGCGGCTGCGCGCCACCGACCAGAAGCTGGTCGGCTTTGGCACCCGTCACACCCTGTCGGAGACCAAATCCGGTACCCGCGGTATCGGTGCCGCCCGCCGTTGGGTGAAAGCGCAGTTCGAGGCCATCTCGAAGCAGTGCGGCGGCTGCCTGGAGATCATCACCCCGTCACGGGTGTTTACCGGCGAACGCATGCCCAAGGCCGGCGCCGAGGTCATGGACATCGTGGCGATCCAGAAAGGCACCAGCGACCCGGGCCGTTATCTGGTGATGACCGCGCATCTGGATTCCCGCGTCAGCGACATCATGAACATCAATGCCGAAGAACCGGGTGCCGACGACGACGGCTCCGGTATCTCTGCCATTCTCGAAACCGCGCGGATTCTGTCCCACTACAAGTTCCCGGCCAGCATTGTCTATTCCGCCGATTCCGGCGAGGAGCAGGGTTTGTATGGAGGCCAGATCATCGCCGACTACGCGCGCGATCATCACTGGCAGGTGGAGGCCGATCTCAACAACGACATGATCGGCAACACCGACGGTAGCGACGGGGTGGTCGACAACACCACTGCGCGGATTTTTTCCGAAGCAGTCAAACAGTCGCTGACGCCCAAACAGCTGAACACCCTGCGTTATACCGGCGGCTTTGTCGATTCACCTTCGCGTGAAGTCGCCCGCTACGTCACGCAGCTCGCCGATCAGTACATTCCGAATTTTCATTTCATGCTGATGTATCGCCAGGACCGTTTCCATCGCGGTGGCGACCAGATGGCGTTCAACCACGATGACTTTCCCGCGGTGCGTGTCAACGAGGCACACGAGAACTGGCGCCATCAGCATCAGGACGTGAGGATCGAGAACGGCGTGCAATACGGCGATCTGGTCCGATTCGTGGATTTCCCCTATCTCGCCAAAATGACGGCAGCGAATGCAATCGCGCTGGCGTCGATGGCCTGGGCACCGGCACCACCCAGCGACGTGAACATCAAAGGCGATCTGTCGCCCGACACGAGCGTAAGCTGGCAAGGCGTCAGCCCGGCTGCCGGTTACCGCGTGTTCTGGCGCCGTACCGACGCAGCCATGTGGAACAGCGACCGGTCTGTGTATGTCGGCAATGTCAGCCAGCACACGCTGGCAAATATTGTCATCGACAACTGGTATTTCGGCGTCGCGAGTGTGTCGCCGGATGGTTTCGAATCGCCGGTGGTGTTTCCGGGCGCAGGCGGGGCATTTTAAGCACCGCGCCTCGCCTGCACCCGAATTCGATCAGTCGACATTGAGCGCGGCGGTGACCAGCCGCGCCAATACTTTCTGCTTGAAGTTTTTCGGATCATCGAGACCCATGCGGGCAAGATACGGCATTGCTGCGTTGCGCTGCTGTGGTTTCAATAATCCGACAGCAATACCGAGTTTGCCGCTCAGCGTCGCACTGCGCGCGTTCAGAGCCATCAGCGCCTTGCCGAGTGTCAGTTCCTCTGACGTGAAATCGGTCCCGAACGGGAAGGGTGGAAACAGTTCCTGGGCCTGAAACGGTTTGAGTGCGGTCTGCAGGTTTTCCAGCGTGTTGTGGCAATGCTGTTCCGGAATCCGGTAATCGGCCGGCAGTTTGCCGGCAGCCTTGGCGCGCGCCAGCAGGCCGGCCTGAAAATTCGAATCGGTGACATTGAGCAGCGCCGCAATCACTTCCCAGTCCTGTTTGCCGCGCAGGTCGGCAATCCCGTATTCGGTGATCACGATATCGCGCAGATGCCGCGGAATGGTGCAGTGCGGATAGTCCCAGACCATGTTGGATATCAACCGTCCGTGCTGGCGGCGGGTACTCTTCAACATCAGAATCGAACGGCCTTCCTTCAGCGCATGCGCCATGGCCACGAAGTTGTACTGACCGCCGACGCCGGACACCACCTGACCGTCCTTGAGACCATCCGACACCGCCGCACCGAGCAGCGTCATCTTCATGCAGATATTGATGAAACGTGCATGCCGGTGTTGCAGACGCTCCAGCTTCACATCGCTGAACAGTTCATTGACCCGTGAGACCGCGGTCATGTGGAACAGGCGCCGTTCCGCCGCCGGCATGGCGCGCAGTTGGTCGTAGAACCAGTGCGAGCCGAGGAAGAAGGCGCCGTGCAACAGCAGGCCGTCGCTGAGCCGGGTGCCGAGACCGTGAGCAACCAGTCGCTGCATCACCGCCTGCGAACCGAGATCGGGCGGCACCCGGCTGCCATCGGTGAGTACCAGCATCGCGCCGTCATACCTGACATCCGGATGCAGGATGCCGAGCCGTTTCAGCAGAACGATATCGTCCACATCCAGCAGTTCGTGTATCACGCCGGCCTGCTGCAGGGCCTGCAGGGTGTCCGGTCCGATGCTTTCCGAGATCGTGCCGTCATTCAGCAACTGTTGCACCACCGCGTGATCGTAGACCCGCCGTTTCAGCACGCCGCCCTGATACAGCTGCAGCAGGCCGTCACCGAACATTTCACTGCCCGCATACAGGCCGGTTGTAAACGGTTCGAGACTTCCGCTTGACTCGATCTCGGTACCGAAACGCGTAGTAATCCCCAGTTGCTCCAGCAGGGTTCGATAGCGGGGATTGCCGCTGTGGCGCAGCAGGGTCGAATAGACGAACGCATCGCCCAGCGAGCCGATACCGACCTGCAGGGTGCCGCCATCGCGGATCAGGGTGCTGGCGTAAAGCCCGATCATGTGTTCGGCGGGATCGATCGCCATGTTGGGCACCGCAAACAACATGTGTTCCAGTGCCGGGTTCTCCAGCACCAGATCGAAGAAATCCGGTGCCACTTCGGCATCGCCGTACATGAACGGCATGTGCTGATTGACCTGCGCCACCACTGCGACCGGTCGCCGGGCGGCACGCAGACCCGGCATGATGTCGAGGGTCACATCCGGATTCGAACCCAGACTGTAGCGCACGCCATCCGGACGCTGTTCCTTGCCGACCATCTGCAGGATCACGTTGACACCAGCCGCGAGCATGTCGCGGGCGACGTGCGTGTAATTGGTGCTGGTGTAGTGCTGTTGCGCCAGCGGGTTGTGCAGCATGCTGCCGGATTTGAAATAGAATTCCGAGATCTCGATGTTGGGCGGCAGCGCGCCGCGATGCAGCGCCTGCATGTAATCCAGTTCCGGATAATCGCCGAACTGGCGTTGTACGAACGGTTGCAGAAAACGCCGTTCCAGTTCGCTGTGCCAGCCGGGTTTTTCCAGCGACAGCGCGGTCATGATCTTGAGTTGCAGCGAGGCATCCTGCTGCGCGCGGCGGAAGAAGGCATTCAGCAGATGGTTGGGTTTACCGATGCCAAGCGGCGTGCCGATCACAATGTGTTTGCCGACCCGGGCAATCACCGCATCGACACATGCATCCAGATTGTCGACCACTTGTGCTGACATCGCTGCCCCAGAAAATGACCCCGCCAGTAGGCGGGGTCAATGTTAGCAAGTTCCGGTTCAGTTCGCCGAGCCGGTAGCGGGCGGGTTCACATAGGTGTTGAACAAATGCCAGATCCGCTGGTATTCATCCAGCCATGAATACGATTGTTTGAAATCGTGGTGTTCGGTCGGGTAGAACATCACGTCGAAGTTGGGATTACGCAGCTCCTGCAGTTTCTCCACCATGTGCACGGTGTCGATGAAGAACACGTTGTCGTCCTGCATGCCCTGCAGGATCAGCAGGTGATGCTTGAGCTGGCCTGCATAGTTGATCGGCGAACTTGTGAAGTAGGCTTCCGGATCGATGTTCGGGCGATTGAGAATGCTCGAGGTATAAGTGTCGTTGTAATCGGCCCAGTCACCGACCGGCCGCAAGGCGGCACCGGCCTGGAACAGGTCGGGACGGCGGAACATCATCATGTAGGTCATGAAACCGCCGTAGGAACCGCCATACACACCCATGCGCTCGGGATTCACATGGTATTTCTGCTGCAGCCAGTGTGCGCCGTCCTCGATGTCCTGGACTTCCGGATGACCCATGTGTTGATAGATCGCCGTGCGCCAGGCACGTCCGTATCCCGCCGAACCACGGTAATCCATGTCGATGACGATGTAACCGTGCTGGTTCAGGAACGTGTCGAACATCAATTCATGGAAATAGTATGACCAGCCGGTGTGCGCATCCTGCAGATAACAGGCGCCGTGAATGAAGACCACCGCCGGCCAGGATTTGGCCGGATCGTAATTCTTCGGCAGATACAGGCGCGCATAGATGGGCTGTTTCACATGGCTGGACGGCACTTCGACAATCTGCGGAACCGTCCAGTCAATGGATGTGAACGCACTGCTGACGCCATGCGTGAGCTGTTTTGCCACACTGCCCGGCTGTGCGCCGCTTACATACACTTCCGGCGGACGCACGCTGCTGGAGTGATAGAACAGCAGTTTGCTTTCATCCGGCGAGAGCGTGTAATCGTTGCCGAAACTCTCGATGTCGGATGGCTGCGGACCATTGGCACCGCCGAGGTGGGTGATCTGCTGCATCTCGCCGTTGGCGGTCGCCACGCGGTAGATTTCGTAGGTGCCGGGCGCCGTCTTGTTGGCGACCACATACAGATATTTGTCGTCGCGGGTCAGGGTCGGCGCGGAAATCTCGAACTCGCCGCTGGTGAGCTGGTGCGGCTTGCGCTGGTCCACCGCTTTCAGATACAGCTGTGAATAACCACTGACTTCCGACAGGTACCACAGCGTACGGTTGTCGTGCAGCCAGCCGAAATCGTTGAAATTGAAGTTGTTGATCCAGGCAGGATCGGTGAGGCGCTCCTGGGTAATCAGTTTCTTGTCGGCAAAATCCACGCTCGTAAGCCAACGGTCCTTGTTGTCGTTGGCGCGGAACTGCAGCGCAACATTGTCGCCGCTGTCATTCCATTCCAGTCCCATCACCGACACCGCACGTTCGGCGGGTGCTTTCACCGAAGCTTCGGCGACGTCCCTGGCGATGCCGTGCTGCACATCCCAGACCACCGCGGATTTGCGCAGCTTCGCCAGCGGATCGTCCTTGATGCCCGGCAACTGGCTGAGGTCGAGCGGGAACGAGGTATGGGTCTGCAGATCCAGCACCAGCACCGATTGCGGCGGCGGCGGATTCAGCCCGACGTAGGTATGCCGCTTGAGAATTTCGGCATAACCGGAATCGGTAATGTAATTGGGCATCATGCCCGGTTCACCGCGGTTGTAATCCTTGGCCTGGGTAATCAGCAGCAGCCAGCGACCATCCGGCGACAGCGAGCTGTAATCGATCTTGATCTTGTCGCCCAGATACCACGGCGCGGCGGCCTGCGTGGCATCGGCCGTTTCGAGGCCGGCCTGATGCACGCGTTCGGCTTCGCTGTTGGTTTTCTGCTGACTCAGAAATTCGAACAGACGCGGCTGTTCTGCCTGCAGATAATCCTGCGGACCGGGATGCCTGGCCGGATCGTCGCTGAGACGCAGATCGGCAGCCAGCGAGATCAGTCCGCTGTTCAACTCATATATATAGATCGCATCGCCCTGGTGCCATTGCACATGGGTGCCGTCCGCCATGAACAGGGCGTCGCGCTTGGGCGTGCTGTCGCGGGTGAGCTGACGCAGGCTGCCGGTGAGCAGATTGCGGATGAAGACATTGTTGCTGCGGATGAACACCTTGTAGGTATGGGCGTGATTGTAGTCGCCGCCCGCGACCGGCAGATTGGCCAGTTCACTGTCAGTCACTTTATGCACTGCATCGGTCGCGACATCGAGTGCGTACAAATCGGTCAGCTTGCTGTCGTCGCGCTGCTGCCGGTAGTAGATGGTCTTGCCGTCATCGCTCCAGTAAGCGCCTTCCGGCACATGACCGATCCAGTCCGG
>DASUXE010000393.1:0-7051 GCA_036378075.1 Gammaproteobacteria bacterium | reverse complement strand
CCGTAGGTACTGACCCGCCCACGCGGAATCCGCCGGACTTCGGCATAAATACGCTGGTACACACTGGAAGGGGGATCAGTCCGGGGTGCCCGGGCCATTGCTGTCCTCGTCGCACAGGACATAGTCCTGGCCGCCTTCATGCGACATCTGGCAGCTGAAGTGGTCCCGGTCGAGGGGACGGTAGGCTTCCTTGTAAGGGTATGCCGGGGGAATACCCGTCGGCTGGGCCTGGGTCTGGTGCATCAGCTGCAGGTTCATCCAGTCCTTGTGCAGGCGCGCATCCTGCAATTGCATCCGGCAGGTCACGTAACGGGGCTCCGGGTAGCGCCAGCCCTGGGCCTCGCACGCCGCGTCGTCCTGCCTGGCCTGCGCCAGTACCCGCATGTGCTGGTGCATCGCGTAGCTGGCACAGCCGGTAACCAGCAACGCCAGCATGAAACCGGCGGTTATCCGCAATCTGGCGGGATTTGGCGTGAACTTCATGATCGAGAGATTACCGCTTTTTCGTGTATCGCACACGGTGACGTTCAGGGTTCCGGTGCACGGAACGCCAGCTTGGGCGTTTCCGTAATGCATTAAGATTCGGTATGCGCGCCAAGGTTCATTGGCCGGAATGTGCCAGAACCCGCGGCGCTGGCGTAGCATAGCCGTACAATCCGCGTTTTCCAGTGCCGTGGACTGGCATGTCCAACGATCAGGAGATTTCAACGATGCTTAGCAGACGCATAATCCAACTGTCACTTATTCTCTCGGTGCTGTTGTCTCTGGCCGCCTGTTCCAGTCGAACCGTGGTGAAAAGCAATCTCGATATTGCCGGTGCGCCGGACTGGGTGAATCAGGGCAGCCAGGCACTCGATAACAATGATCAGCGGCTGATCCACGGTATCGGCTCGGCGCCAGCCATGAATGATCTGTCGTTGCAGACCTCCACCGCCGATGACCGGGCCCGGGCCGAAGTTGCACGGGTGCTGTCGTCGATCATGCGCGTGGTGTCGCAGGATTATGCGGCCTCGGCCGGAACCGACAGCGACCAGCAGAACGAGAGTTCCGTGTCGCGGCAGATTGAAAGCATCACCAACCAGAATGTCAGTGGAGCCGAGATCATTGCCCACTGGCGCGATCCGAAGAGCGGTGCGGTATGGAGTCTGGCCGAGCTGAACATGAAACACGTGAAGGAAATGGTGGCGGGTTCACAGCAGATGAACGCCGGGTTCAAGGACTATTTTGCCGCACACGCGGATAACCTGTTTGACAGTGCAGCCAAGGGAGATCATCAATGAAGCGCGGTTTTCGCTATCTGCTCGCCATGATGGCGGCGATTGGTTTGGGAATGTTGTCGGCTTGCTCTACCACTCCGACGGTGGAACGGATTTCACCCGATCAGGTCACGGATGTGTCCGGTTACTGGAATGACACCGATGCCAACCTTACCGCGCAACAGATGATCAGCCAGATGCTGGGCGATCCGTGGCTGGGCAATTACGAGCGCGGTCACGGCGGTCAGCAACCGACCGTAATCGTGGGCGATATCCGCAACCTGAGTTCGGAACATATCAGTGTTTCCACCTTCATAGACGACATGCAGCGCGAGCTGATCAATTCCGGCAAGGTGCAGTTTGTCGCGTCGTCAAATCAACGTGGCGAAGTACGGGACGAGCGCAAGGATCAGGACCTGAATGCGACTGCAGCGACGCGCAGCGCCATGGGCCAGGAAATCGGCGCGGATTACATGATGCAGGGCACCATCAACACCATCATCGATGCGGCGGGCGACAAGGCCGTGAAGTATTATCAGGTGGACCTGCAATTGATCAACATGCACAACAATGTCATCGCCTGGTTAGGACAAAAGAAGATCAAGAAAGTGGTTGAGCACGGCCGATTTCGTCCGTAAGCATCACTTGGCCATGCCAGGTCGGATCGGAACCGCCCCATGCTGAGCGGCGGGGCGGCATGGAGACGGTGCATGCGTTCATTGGCATGCGGTGGTGCATTGCTTGCGCTGGGTGGCTGTGCCACGTACCAGGCAAGCATGCAGCAGGTGGATCAGTCACTGTTGGCCGGAAATCCGGCTGCAGCGCTGAAAGCCCTGAAGCCGATGGCAGGCGGACGCGACCAGGTTCTGTATCTGCTGAACAAGGCGATGATCCTGCGCATGCAGGGCGACTACGCCGCCAGCTCGGATGCGTTTGAACAGGCCAAGCATCTGATGAATTATCTTGAAGGGATCAGTGTCAGCGAAAATGTCGCGGCGCTCTCGCTGACGGAAAATCTGCGCAGTTTTGAGGGCGAACTCTACGATCGATTGTTGCTGCACGTCTATCTGGGGCTCAATTACCTGCAAACCGGCGATGCCGATTCGGCACGGGTTGAGGTGCAGCAGATCGATGACTTGCTCAAGCGCCTGTATCCGGGCACGGACGCGGCACCCGATGGTGGTGATGCCTTTGCACGGTATTTTTCCGGCCTTGTGTACGAGGACGAGGGTGACTGGAGCGATGCGATGATCGCCTATCGCAAGGCGTATCAGGCCTATCGCGCCGAGGGTGTCGCCGACCGCAACATTCCGCCCGATCTGCAGATCAGTCTGTGCCGGTTTGCCGATTATCTCGGGCTCGATCAGGAACGCGATGATTACAAACAGCGTTTCGGGATCGAGAGCTGGCCACCGGTATTGCCGGCGGGCGGCGATCCGCAGGGGCAACTGGTATTTGTGCTCAGTAACGGGCTGGCCCCGCAGAAAATTGCAGTGACCAGCGTGGTACAGGACCCGCGCAGCGGTCATCTGTTCAGTATTTCGCTGCCGCGGCTGCAGCCACGTGCACCTTCGGTCAGCAATGCAAGTGTTGCGATAGACGGGCAGTTGGCGAACACGTATCAGGTTGAGAGCGTGGCTTACGACGCTTCCCGGGCACTGGCTGCCGAATTGCCGCGTTTGACCGCCTACGAGATTTCGCGCAACGTAGCGCGTCAGGCGGTTGCCAATCAGGCGGACAAGAAAGAGCAGGGCATGGGAATGTTATTGAGTTTCATCGGCACCGCCGTGGATCAGGCCGATACCCGGATATGGAATACCCTGCCGGATGATATTCAGCTGGCACGGCTGCGCTTGCCGCCGGGAAAATATGAACTGACTGTTTCATTGCACGGCAGAAATGGCAACATCGTGGATAACAAATCTTTCGATGACGTAGTTATCAAGCCGGGCCGGATTACCTTCACTGCCTGGCATGATGTCTCGTATTAATTGCAGAGAGAGGATTTCATCGTGAACACACGCGCGCTGCTGGTCTGGATGACGTTTGCTTTACTGACGTTGGGGGCCGGGTGCAGTCAAACACCCAAGCCGAACGCCCAACCGGACTGGCTGCTGGGACAGAGCAAGCAGTATCCGGCATCACGTTATCTGACCGGTCGCGGTCAGGCCGACGAACTGGCGGTTGCCAAGGATCGCGCTCGCGCCGATCTCGCCAAGACTTTTTCGGTCACGGTCAGCGAGCAGAGCAGGGACGTGTCCTCGTTTTCGCAGACCGATTCGGCCGCCAAGGGCGCGGTGAGCAAAAACGCGCTGGATGTAAGCCGCAATCTCACCACTCAAACGGATCAAATGTTGAACGGCGTCGAGATTGCCGATACCTGGCAGGATCCGCAGACCCGCGTTTACTACGCGCTGGCCACGCTGTCGCGCGCCAAGGCCGCCACCGCATTGCGTACCCGGATCGCGGATCTGGATGCCAGCACGCGCGCCTATCTTGATCAGGCGCAGCATAGCAACGACCTGTTCGTGAAAATCGCGGCAGCTACCCATGCGGTTGAAGCGCAGACCGAGCGCGCTGCGTTGCAGAGTGAATTGCAGGTGGCTGATATCACCGGACGCGGCATGCCCTCGGCCTGGACGCTCGGCAAATTGCAGGCGGACCGATCGGCCTTGCTGGCGCGCCTGACGATCAATGCCGCGGCGGACGGCAAGGATGCGGCGGCGGTGCAAAAACTTCTGGCTGGCGCGCTGGCCGATGCCGGGTTCACTGTGAGCAGTGACGGCGCGTACACCATGACCGCGCAGCTTGACTACGATGCCTTGCAACCACGCGACGGTTGGTACTGGATCAGTGGCAGTTTGCAGGTCACGCTCAACGGTGCCGGGCAGGCGCATGGTGTGCGCCGCTGGCAGTTGAAAGTTTCCGGCAGCGATCCTGCGCTGGCGCGGCAACGGTTGATGGACCAGGTGGCGAGCGATTTGCAAACGGATATCCAGTCCACGGTGCTGGACTTTGCCAGTGGCAACAAGGGAACGCCGTAGTCGTCGAAGCTCATTTGAATTGATCTGACAGCCCCCGCACCGGCACGGTGCGGGGGCTTTTTTGTGTCCCTTTAGAAAGTCCGTTGCGGGCGGATATTGTTTGTGCAACGGCAACGGCCAATAGCGGTGTCTGCAGCAAATTCAATTTATTACCCTGGTTTTGTCCAAAAATTAATCAAATCCGGAAATTTTCAGTTGCTTATTTTCCTAAAGCAGCTATAAATATATTTTGGGTAAAAAAGACCAAAATTCGCTTCAGTCCACAGGCCAGATGGATAGACAGGGATTTTTATCTAGCGGCAATAACGCATAAAACAAAGAGCGGACTATGAACGAGCAGGATGACGACGGTAAAACGGCGACCACCCAGACCGTTATCGAGGATGACAACAGCGTCACCCGAAGTTTGCTGGGCATGTTGCCGGGCATATTCTTCATGTTCGACGAGACCGGCCGGATGCTGCGCTGGAACAAGGAACTGGAGCGTATGAGCGGCTTCAACCCCGGCGAAATCGTCGCCATGAGACCGTGGGATTTTATCCCGGCCGATCAGCGGGAAGCGTTCCAGCGCAGCGTGTTGACGGCGTTCAAACGCGGCAAGATCAGCATGGAAATCGCCATCCTCACGCAGCGCGGTGACACAGCACCCTGTCTGTTCACGGGCAGGCGTGCCCGGATCGGCGGCCGTTATTGCATCGTGGGCATGGGCATAGACAACAGCGAGCGGATCGCAATGCAGGCATCCCTGCAGCAAAGCGAGGAGCGTCTGCGGCTGGTCAGCAGTGTAACGACGGACGTTATCTGGGACTGGAATCTGGTCACCGACTCAACCTGGCATAACGATGGACTCGAAAAGGTCTTCGGCTATACCCGGTCGGATCATATTCGCGACTGGATCGATCGTCTTCATCCCGATGACCGGGACAGAGTCCGGCAGAGCATTAACGCGCACACCCGGCATGGACAGGGCTTTTGGGAAAGCCGCTACCGCTTGCGACGCAGCGATGGCAGCTATGCGCATGTCTACGATCGCGGGCTGGTACTTCACGATGCCGCCGGTAAACCGCTGCGCATGGTTGGCGCAATGCTGGACATCAGCGAACAGATCGAGGCCGAGGCAAAACTTGAACTTGCGGCGCGCACCATAGAGTGCATTCCCGAAGGACTGGTCGTGCTTGATCCGCAATTGCACGTGGTATCGGTCAATCCGGGCTATACGACATTGACCGGTCTTAACGCGCACCAGGTGTCCGGCAAGTTGTGGCCGTTCATGGACGATGGCCGGATCAACAGTGCGAAACGAAACGAAATTCTGGGTTCGGTATTGAAGCATGGTCGCTGGCAGGGCGAGCTGGACATTCGGCATGCCAACGGAGAATCGTATCCCGTGTTGCTGAGCATGAGCGTACTGCGCGACGCAGCGGGCAACGTCAGCAATTACATAGCGGTGATAAGCGACCTCACGCGGCTGAAACAGTACGAACAGCAGCTTGCGTTTCTCGCCCGCCACAACCAGCTTACCGGTTTGCCGGCCAAACAGGTGCTGGACGAGCAGCTGGAACGCGCTATCGACGACGTCAGGGCCGCCGCCGGCGAACTGGCGGTGCTGGCCATTGATCTCGATGGCTTCAAAATCATCAATGAATCGTTCGGCGACGGCGTAGGTGATGATCTGCTTCAGCAGTATGCTCAGCAGCTGGTGAGTAATGCGAGTGCCGCGAGCACGGTTTATCACCTGGGTTCGGACAGCTTTTGCGTGGTATTGCAACAGCAGAACGTGGCCGAAGCGGCGCCGGCGCTGGCTCAGCATCTGCTGAGGGTACTGGAGCAACCTTTCGTCAGCCTCGATCACGAATTGTATCTGTCGGCTTGCATCGGCATCGCGCTGTTTCCGGGGCACGCCACGGACGCCATGACGCTGCTCAAGAATGCCAACCTGGCATTGACCCGCGCCAAACAGCGCGCCCCGAACGCCAGTGAAATCTATGTGCCGGAAATGAATCGAGCATCCGCGGAAATGGTGCTGCTTGGTACCAAATTGCGGCGTGCCATCAAGAACGATGAATTGTTGTTGCATTATCAGCCTTACATCGATCTTGAAACCGGACGTGTACTCGGTGTCGAGGCACTGGTGCGCTGGCAGCATCCGGAGCTCGGGTTGGTACCTCCGGCGCGGTTCATTCCTGTTGCCGAAGAAACCGGGCTGATCGTGCCGCTGGGACAATGGGTATTGGAGGAAGCTTGTCGGCAGATGCGTGAGTGGCGCCAGACCGGCCACGACGACGTGCATCTGGCCGTGAATATCTCCGTGAGGCAGCTTCGTCAGGCGGATTTTCTCGATCATGTTGCAGCAGCGGTGCTGGGTAACGAGCTCCCGCCGCACAGCCTGGTGCTGGAAATCACCGAAAGCCTGATGATGAACAATCCGGTTCAGGTGCAGGAAATTTTCGAGGCCCTGCACGAACTGGGCGTGGATATCGCAGTCGACGATTTTGGCACCGGGTATTCATCGCTCAGTTACATCAACAACTACCGGGTCGACTACCTGAAGATAGACCGCTCGTTTGTCAGTGGCCTGCCCGGCGATGCCGACCAGGCCACTATCATCCGCGCCATCATCGCCATGGCCCGGCAGCTGGACATCAAGATCATCGCCGAAGGCGTGGAGACCGAGGCCCAGCATGCTTTCCTGCGTGAACTGGGTTGCAAGCTGGGGCAGGGTTTTCTCTATGCCAAACCGCAGCCGTCTGC
>DASUXE010000392.1:0-2182 GCA_036378075.1 Gammaproteobacteria bacterium | reverse complement strand
CGCCGGGACCCGAACGCTTGTGGTACGTGGCCGACGCCTTCCGCAGTGGTTTGACGCGCGAAGAGATCGGTTCGCTGACGCGCATCGATCCCTGGTTCCTGGTGCAGGTCGAGGACCTGGTGAACGAGGAACGCGTCATTGCAGTCGGCGGCATCAAGGCACTGGATGCCGCACGCCTGCGGGCACTCAAACGCAAGGGTTTTGCGGACAGCCGAATTGCCAGCCTGATCCAGGTCGAGGAAGCGGCAGTGCGCGAGTTGCGCATCCGGCAGGGCGTGCGTCCGGTGTACAAACGAGTGGATTCATGCGCAGCCGAATTCGCCTCCACGACGGCCTATATGTATTCGACCTATGAGGAAGAATGCGAGGCGCTGCCGACCGTGCGCAACAAGATCATGGTGCTGGGCGGCGGCCCCAACCGCATCGGTCAGGGCATCGAGTTCGACTATTGCTGCGTGCATGCGGCGCTGGCCCTGCGCGAGGATGGTTACGAGACCATCATGGTGAATTGCAATCCGGAGACGGTATCGACCGATTACGATACTTCCGATCGTCTGTATTTCGAGCCGCTGACCTTTGAAGATGTCATGGAGATCATCGAGCTTGAAAAGCCGAAAGGCGTCATTGTGCAGTTTGGCGGACAGACGCCGCTCAAGCTGGCGCGGGCGCTGGAAGCGGCCGGTGCGCCGATCATCGGCACCTCGCCGGATTCGATCGATCTGGCTGAGGATCGCGAGCGGTTTTCGAAACTGGTTGATTCGCTGGGTCTGCTGCAGCCGCCGGCACGCAGCGCACGCAACGAGCAGGAAGCAGTGAAGCTTGCCGAAGAAGTCGGCTTTCCGCTCATGGTCCGGCCGTCTTATGTGCTGGGCGGGCGCGCCATGGAAGTGGTGTTTAACCGGGACGACCTGTTGGGCTATGTCCGCAATGCGGTGAAAGTCTCGAATTCCTCGCCGGTGCTGATGGATCGTTTTCTCGAGGAAGCGATCGAGGTCGACGTGGACACGCTGTCGGACGGCAAGCAGGTGCTGGTCGCCGGCATCATGGAACACGTCGAGCAGGCCGGCGTGCACTCCGGAGATTCCGGTTGTTCGCTGCCGCCCAACAGTCTGAGTCAGGACATGCAGCGCGAGATTCGCGAAACAGTTACCAAGCTGGCGCGCGCGCTCAAGGTGGTGGGCCTGATGAATACCCAGTTCGCGATTCAGGACGGCAAACTCTATATATTGGAAGTGAATCCGCGCGCTTCGCGCACCGTGCCGTTCGTTTCCAAGGCGGTCGGCCGCCCGCTGGCGAAGATTGCCGCGCGCTGTATGGCCGGCCGCAGTCTTGCCGAACAGGGTGTCACCAGCATTCCGGTGCCCGGATATTTCTCGGTCAAGGAATCGGTATTCCCTTTCATCAAGTTCCGCGGCGTGGACCCGATCCTCGGACCGGAGATGCGTTCGACCGGCGAGGTGATGGGTACGGGGCGCAGTTTCGGCGAGGCCTATGCCAAGGCCCAGTTCGCCTCGGGGATCGTGATCCCCACCGGCGGCAAGGCGTTGATCTCGGTGCGCGACCGCGACAAACGCGCCGCCGTGGATCTGGCACGCGCATTGGTGGCGCGTGGCTTCGGCATTGTCGCGACCCACGGCACTGCCGCGGCACTGGAAGCGGCAGGCATATCCTGCGAACATATCGACAAGGTGCGCGAGGGGCGGCCGCACGTGGTGGACATCATCAAGAACGACGAGGTTACCCTCATCGTCAACACCACCGAAGGTAAACAGGCGATCTTGGAATCGTACTCGATTCGCCGGGAAGCCGTTTCGCACAAGATCACCTATTACACGACCATCGCGGCGGCCAAGGCCACCGTGCTGGCACTGGATTACATCGATTCTGCCGGCGTCAACAAGCTGCAGGATCTGCATCGGGAGCTGATTGGATGAGTAACAAGACACCGTTGACGGTGCGTGGCGCGGAGCGTCTGCGCGAGGAACTGAAACGCCTCAAAACGGTCGAGCGGCCGCGCATCATTCAAGCGATTGCCGAGGCGCGCGCGCATGGCGATCTGAGTGAAAATGCGGAATATCATGCGGCGCGCGAGCAGCAGAGTTTCACCGAAGGACGTATTCAGGAAATCGAGTTCAAGCTTTCCAATGCCGAGATCATCGACGTCACGCAGTTGAACGCCGGC
>DASUXE010000391.1:0-4900 GCA_036378075.1 Gammaproteobacteria bacterium | reverse complement strand
CATTGCCGATCTTCAATACCGTATAGAGAATCGGTATCAAACCCAGAAAACCCGCCAGGGTCGTGAACATGAACAGTTTGGAAAAACTGTTGACGCCGATCCCGATGCCTGTCGACAGTATCTGGGATGGCGGTTGCGGTGTGGCAGGCAGGCTTGGCATGGAGACCCCGGAAAATGGCTGGCTGGTCGCGTCGCAGTGTGCCCTAGCCAACCTCCTGCTTCAAGCCGATGACTCAAATCGCACTGGAGCGGTCCCGGTCAGGCAGTCCCGCGCTTGACAAGGCCACGTGCCAGAAACAGCTCGATCCGTTCGAATGGAATGCGGTCACCCGCGTCACTGCCGTAATACGCTTCGACGATGTTGCCGCGTTCGTCGATCAGAAAATCAGCCGGCATGAGATTGTTGGTTTTAAGCCCGGCCAGGCCGACGATGCGCAGTCCTTTTACAAGAGTTGGCACACGCGTGATGATGGCCTTCAGCTTGCGCCACAGTGAACGCTCAATCCCGTAGGTCCGATAGGCGTTGCGCTCAGGTTCGGCCGCTACCTGGAACGGCCGCGGGTGACGGGCAACGAACCGTTTCACCTCATCCGGCGTGGACGCGAACACCGCGACAATGTCCAGGCCCAGCGCCGCCAGACCCTGGTGATGCCGGGTCAGCTCATAAATGCGGTAGTTGCAGAACGGGCACGCGGCGTCGCGAAAGAAACAGAGCAGCGTGCGGCGCCCCGTGTCTCCCACGCGGATGGGTTGCCCATAGATATCCGTCAGTTCGAGCGACGGGGCCGGGGACGGTGCGACAAGCCTCATGACAGTACTCCTTGACGACACAGCCGGCAGGCAACCGGCCTTTACAAGATAGGCCGATGTGCTATATTTAGCAAGTGTTTTCTTGCTTTATTAACACGGGAGATTACCGACATGTTGCTGATCATTGCTGCTTTACTGTTCGCACTGGGCGCACTCGGCGGGCTGGTGATGGCCGTCCTGAGTTTCAAGAACCGGCCGATCCCGGTTGCACTGGCCGCGGGACACGGTCTGCTGGCTGCTACCGGCCTGGTGTTGCTGATCGTCGGCGCGCTCACGGGCGTGGGCGGAAACACAGCCCGCATTGCCCTCGCCGTGCTGGTGATTGCTGCGCTGGGCGGTTTCTACCTGTTGTCGTTCCACGTCCGCAAACAACAACACCCGCGCGCTGTGATTGTGGTGCATGCCCTGGTTGCCGTGGTCGGCTTCCTGTGTCTGCTCGCGTCAATCCTGCACACGGCGCAAGCCTGAGCGAGCCTGCCACCATGCGCGGTTTACGGCTTGGCGGACACCCGGTGCATCCGGCCCTGGTGCATTTCCCGGTCGCGTGCTGGACCGCAGCACCCGTCACGGACATTGTCTATCTGGTGCTGCGCCAACCGGCATGGTGGCAGGCCTCCTGGTGGCTGCTGGCCATCGGCTGCCTGACCGGCCTCGCGGCAATTGCTGCCGGTGCCCTGGATCTGTTCGCGATCCCGGCAGACCACCCTGCGCAACCGGTCGCACAACGTCATCTGCTGCTGATGGGTAGTGTCTGGTGCCTGCTGTTGCTGAATCTGCTGCTGCGCCCCCGGTCAGCGGTGCCTGATGCGTGGATCATGTGGGTCGGCTGTGTGCTGAGTGTCGGTGGCTGGCTCGGCATGTTGGCCGGTGCCTATGCAGGTGCGCGGCTGGTATACGAATTCGGCATCGGTCACACTCATAACCATGGCAACACATAGGCAATCCGCGAAATTCGAGCATGCAAGGGCGCTGCCGGAAGCGCGCCGTGAATTACTGCGTCACATCAAGAAACACGGTGCCCTGCATGCTGGCGAACTGGCGGCGCAATTGCATATAACCAGAGAAGCTGCCCGTCAGCAGCTCAAATTGCTCGAACAGGAAGGCTGGATTACGCGGGTCGCCGGGGACACGCCGCAACAGGCGGGCAGACCGGCCGTGCGCTATGTCCTGACGTCCGTCGGCGACCACCTGTTTCCAAAGCGTTATGACGAACTCTCGCTGACATTGGTGGACACGATTGCCGAGCAGCTGGGCTCCGACGCGCTACTCAAATTGCTGACCGCGCTGACCGATCAGCAGGTCCGGCAATGGGAACCCAAATTGGCCGGCAAGAGCCTGATTGAACGCATACGCGCGCTCAAGGGAATCTATTTTCAGGGTGACCCGCATATTTCAGTGGAAAAGGACCGGCGTGGCTATCTGCTGGTGGAACACAATTGTCCGTATCTCAATCTGGCCATGCAGCGCCCGCGACTTTGCAGTGTGACTGTTTCGACGCTGACGCGGCTGTTAGGCGTGCGCGTGGTGCGTGAGAAACGCTTTCAGGATAACGACCAGCGCTGTGCATTCCGCATATTGGCAGACCAGCCGGTGGATACACGGAAATTCCGCTTTGCGTTTGAAAGCAACTGACGGTTCAATCGTCAGGGCCGGCGGCGGAACCAGCCAGTCAGACTGAGACGATCGCGCCGGGACGGAAGCACTTCATGCGGGACCTCCGCACTCAGAAATCCCACCAGTGTGCCGCCAGCGGGTGACACTGTTATCGGTTGCTGTGTTCCATCACCCGGATACAAAAGCAACTCGCCCCCGTCGGCAGCCTGCCAGTCCTGATTCAGATACAGCACCAGCGATACAATGCGCGCATCATCGTCGCGGAAGCGATCCAGATGACGGGCGTAGCCGGTACCCGGCGGATAAACCGCGAAATGCCCTTCGAATTCATGCAAGCCCAGGTATCCTGCAGCATTGAAGGCCAGCCGCAGTTCTTCCAGCTCGGTGCTGACAAACTGCTGCACAGGCGGTGCGGTACAGTCTTCCAGCCACAGCACGTGATCGCCGCGAATCTCGTGCCGGATAGTGCGTTTGGCCCCGCGTCCGATACCCGCTTTATCGAACTCTCCACGCACCCAATGTTCACGGAGCACATCCGCGAGTTCGGCAGTGTGCCTTGCAGTCAGGAAATCCGGGCACACGCACCAGCCCTGGCGGATAACTTCCATCGTGAAGCCGGGAACATTCATGCGTTAACGCTCCCGGTTCGCGCACCAAGCCACGAAATCGCGTGGGATTGATACGTTATGCTGCATTATGTGGTATCTCGTAATATCGCAACCCATTGATTTCAATGGATTAATAAATTTAGTCGGCAGAAATCCGCGAAATCCCCACCGTTTGTCTAGAATCTGCATCCGATCGTGCGGTTTGCGTTACAAAATCGCCGAGTAGTATCATGGGGTTACGTTAATTTTCTGCACAGATGGTGAATCAATATGAAGAAGTATGCTGTTGTCCTTTCCGCTGCTGCCCTCGCTCTCGCCTTGACCGCTTGCGGTAAGAGCGAACAGCCTGCCCCGGCCGCTGCTCCGGCGGCCGCTCCGGCCGCGGCTCCTGCCGCTTCGACCAAGATGGCCGCTCCGGCTGCCAGCACCGCTGCCAAGCCGGCTGAACCGACTCCTCCAGCTGGTCACTAAGATACTCGGATCCGGTTGCAACCGGATTCGTGGAATCAAAAAGGACGGATGCGGTAACGCATCCGTCCTTTTTTATGCCCACTTGAGATCAAATCAATTGCAATCCGGGCTGCTACTTTGCGAGCGCGTACTCGAGATCCGCCCGCAGGTCGGCAACATCCTCCACACCTACTGACAACCGCACCAGCGAATCACTGATTCCCAGCGCCGCACGCGTCTCGGCCGGAACCGAAGCGTGCGTCATGATGCCGGGATGCTCGATCAGACTTTCCACCCCGCCAAGACTTTCGGCCAGCGTGAACAGTTCACAACGTTCGAGAAAACGCCGGGCTTCGCTTTCACCCCCTTTCAGGAATATGGTCACCATGCCGCCGCCGGCGCGCATCTGGCGTTTGGCGAGCGCATGCTGCGGATGACTGCTCAAGCCGGGATAAGTCACCCGCTCCACGCCAGGATGCTTTTCCAGCCAGCCCGCCAGTTCCAGTGCATTGGTGCAATGCCGCTCCATGCGTAACGCCAGCGTTTTCAGCCCACGCAATGCCAGAAAGCTGTCGAACGGACCCGCCACACTGCCGATCGAGTTTTGCAGGAAGGCGAGTTGTTCGGCCAGATCCTTGCGCTCGCCCGCCACCACCATGCCGCCCACCATGTCGGAATGACCGTTCAGATATTTGGTGGCCGAATGCATGACCAGATCGAAACCGTGTTCCAGTGGCCGCTGGTTATACGGAGACGCAAACGTGTTGTCACAGACGGCGATCAGTTTGTGCTTGCGTGCAACGTCCGCGACCATGGCCAGATCCACCAGCTTCAGCAACGGATTGGTCGGCGTTTCAACCCAGATCAAGCGCGTCTCGGGACGAATTGCGGCTTCCAGCGCCTGACGATCGCGCAGGTCGACGAAACTGAACTGCAAACCGGCTGAACGCTTGCGCACCCGTTCGAACAGGCGGTAAGTACCGCCGTACATGTCGTCCATGGCGATGACATGGCTGCCCGAATCGAGCAATTCGAGAATGGTCGCAGTCGCGGCCAGACCGGAGGCAAATGCAAACCCCTGAGCGCCACCTTCCAGGTCCGCGACACAACGTTCGTACGCCATACGGGTCGGATTCTGGGTACGGGAATACTCATACCCCTTGTGTTTGCCGGGGCTTTCCTGCGCGTAAGTCGAGGTGGCGTAGATCGGCGTGATGACGGCGCCGGTCTGGGGGTCGGCGGGCTGTCCGGCGTGGATCGCGCGGGTGGCGAAGCGGGGCGGGGTCTTGGGGTTCTTCAAGTGAGCTTCCGGCGCAGGCTGTTCAGGAGGTCGATGCGGGTGATGAGGCCGTGGAACTTGCCCTCGTCGGCGACAATTGCGACGTGGTCGCGGTCGAGGATCGCGATCACCTGGTCGA
>DASUXE010000390.1:0-3522 GCA_036378075.1 Gammaproteobacteria bacterium | reverse complement strand
TAATAACCGGCAATGAACGCAATGTATTGTGTGTCCTTGGCCCGGCTCAGGAACACCGTGCGCTTGACGCCCGGCTGCAGTATCACCCGGTCGAATCCGACCACACTCTGGTCCGCGGCGGCGCCCTGCGCCAGCACTTTGGCCGCGCCCGCACTACTGGCGGTCAGACTGACAAACGCCGCGGGATCGGAAAGCTGGAATACCCCCAGCGCCAGCGCGTGTGGCTGGCCGCTGTCCATGTTGACAGTGGGCGCAGTGGCTACCACTAATTGCAGTGCCCGCGCACCATACGTCCAGCCATTGGGCGGCACGGTCACATCCGGTGCGGATGCGCAACCAGCCACGCACAACGCCAACAACATCAGGACAGCCCCTGCCGGCAGAATTCGTTTTGCTCGCACCCGATTCATTTTCATCTTTGTTGCATCTGCCCGATTCACAACGGTCACACCCACGGGCGGATTGTTCATCCGCAGGTGGAGACGCGGCACCCGAAACTGTTTTTCAATAAACCAAAGTAGGCGCGGGGGGCTTGCGCCCCCCGCGCCGCCTTGCGGTCCTGCTTCAGCCCTTGCCGCCGCGCGCGCGCCAGTCGTCACTGCCCTCGGTACCCGCGACGTTGTGCGTCCAGGTGATCTTTCGGTAGGTGAACGAGACGTCTTCCAGATGCGTGAAATGCGACATTGCCGGATCCTGGCAATTCGGCATGAACGCCTTCATCTCCACGATCACAGCGTCCTCGAGCGCCATGGTGAAATAGTGTTCGTGGGTACCTTCGGTGGACGTGCGATACCAGTCGATGGTCACATTCAGGCGTTCGCCGGTAACAAGCGCCTGATACAGCAATGGCGACGACTTGTCGAATATCTTGGTGACCTTCATTGGATGATGGACACGCGTACCGGTCGGCTGCCCGCTTTGCGGATCGCGCGGGATGCTGATGTCGTGTTCGAACGCTTGCACCAGAACCTCGTCGGCGTGATCTTCCTGGTAGATATTGCCGACGCTCTCCTCAGAGTTTGCGCCTTCCGTTATATTTCCCTGGGTCACACCCTCGATCTTCATATAGGCTGGAATTGGCATAGCTTGCTCCTCACGATTATTAAACCCACGATAAAAACATCAGCGCCGTTGAATTCCTGGACTATTCAGCGACTGCGGATGGTGATGTCAGGCCGCGCGGGAGTTCCCGTCGGCGCCGAACTTCGGTACAAACTCGCCCTTGTCATCCATGTCCAGCGCGAGCGAGGTAAACCCCTTCTCGTCGCCGATCTGTTCCAGGATGCGGGTCGCCAGCAGTGGTAACAGCGCACCGTTGACGATGTGATCAATGTTGCGAGCACCGGATTCAACGTCTGTGCAACGTGCTGCGATCTGGTCCACCACTTTATCCGTGTAACTGAACGCCAGTCCCTGGTTCTGCTTCAGCCGCTTGCCAACCTTGTCGAGCTTCATGCGGATGATGCCCTTGAGGTTTTCACCGACGATCGGGTAATAAGGGATGACCTTCATGCGTGCCAGCAACGCCGGCTTGAAGAAGCGCTGCAAGTCGGGGCGGATCGCTTCGACCAGTTCCTCTACCGAAGGTGGTTTGGCGGCGGTGCCCATCTGGATCAGCGTGTCGGAACCCAGGTTCGAGGTCATCAGGATCACGGTGTTCTTGAAATCGATAAGCCGGCCTTCGCCGTCGCTCAGCATGCCCTTGTCGAACACCTGATAGAACAGGTTCATGATCTCGGGATGCGCTTTCTCGACTTCGTCGAGCAGCACCACCGAATAGGGGCGCTGCCGCACCGCGTCGGTAAGCATGCCGCCTTCACCGTAACCGACGTAGCCGGGTGGCGAACCGATCAGGCGCGAGACCGCGTGTTTCTCCTGGAATTCCGACATGTTGATGGTAACCATGAAACGGTCGCCACCGAACAGGAAATTCGCCAGACCATGCGCGGTTTCGGTCTTGCCGACGCCGCTCGGCCCCACCAGCAGGAACACGCCGATCGGCTGATCGGGATTCTGTACACCGGCCTTGGCGGCACGCACCGTGGCATCGATGGCATCCAGTGCGTGGTCCTGGCCACGCACCCAGGTCTTGAGTTGCTTGCCGAGCTCCAGCAATGAGGCAGCCTCATCACGCACCATGTTGCCGACCGGTACACCGGTCCAGTCCGAAACGACGCGCGCAACGACTTCCGATGTGACTTCGTAGCTGACCAGTGCGCCATCCTTCTGCAACTCTTCGAGCTTCTTGAGCGCCGCATCGAGTTGCTTCTGGATCGCCGGACGAGTCTTGTCGTCGCTGTCCTGCAATTGCTTGCGCAACGCAGTGACTGCCTCGACCGCCTGTTTCTCGGTTTGCCAGTGTTGCTGGACTGTGGCGATGTCCTTTTGCAGGCCGGCAACTTCGTTGTCAATTTCCGTCAGTCGCGCGTCCGAATCCGAACGCCCGCTGTCCACGTCGCGTGCAATCGCATCACGTTCACGGCCAAGCACCGCGACCCGGCGCTCCAGGTCCTCGAGCTTGTCGGGTTTGCCGGACAGGCTGATCTTGACACGCGCGCAGGCGGTATCCAGCAGATCCACCGCCTTGTCGGGCAGTTGACGGCCGGAGATGTAACGCGCCGAAAGCGATGCCGCCGCCAGGATCGCCTCGTCTCTTATATAGATGTCATGCGCCTTCTCGTAGATATCGCGCAGACCGCGCAGAATGATCGAGGCCACATCCACCGACGGTTCGTCGAGTTTCACCAGTTGAAAACGGCGTGCCAGCGCCGGATCCTTCTCGAAATACTTGCGGTACTCGCTCCACGTGGTCGCCGCGATAGTACGCAGTTCGCCGCGCGCGAGCGCCGGCTTCAACAGGTTGGCCGCATCACCGGTACCGGCCGCGCCGCCGGCGCCAATCAGGGTGTGGGCTTCATCAATAAAGAGAATGATGGGTTTCTGCGAGGACTTGATCTCGGTGATGACGGCATTGAGCCGGTTTTCGAATTCGCCTTTGACGCTGGCGCCGGCCTGCAACAGACCGAGATCGAGCCCGACGATATCAACGTCCTTGATCGAATCCGGCACATCGCCGGACACGACTTTGAGCGCCAGACCTTCCACCACCGAGGTCTTGCCGACACCGGCCTCGCCCACCGCAATCGGGTTGTTCTTGCGGCGGCGGCCGAGAATGTCGACGATCTGCCGTATCTCGGAATCGCGGCCGAACACCGGATCGATCTTGCCTTCACGCGCGCGTGCCGTGAAATTGGTGGTGAACTTCTGCAACGCGGTTGTACCTTCCGGCGCGGCGCGGCCTGCTGCAGTACCGCCGCCGGTGTAGGTACCGGCCGCACCCAGCGGTTCATTGCCTTCGTTTGAAACCGCCAGCACGTCCTGCTGCACTGCCAGCAGTTTGTCGCGTGACAGCGAATCGATCTCGGCGAGCTGTTCCAGGCCGTAACGCGCGGGGTTGTCCGCCAGTGCAATCAACACTGCCAGCGAACGCACCCGCGACTGGCCGAGATCAAGCGACGCGAC
>DASUXE010000389.1:0-4897 GCA_036378075.1 Gammaproteobacteria bacterium | reverse complement strand
CAAACCCGACGCGGTCCCGGCGCCCGTCAGTCTGCTTGAAACCGCACGCCGGCAACTCAGCATTCCGGTGTGCGCAATCGGCGGCATCACGCCGGCAAATGCCGCCGCGCTGCTGCGCGCGGGTGCCGACATGCTGGCGGTCATCAGCGGCGTATTCGCGGCAACGGATATTCAGCAGGCCGCAGGACAATACACACAACTGTTCCGGAAACCGGGAGAACAACATGGTGGATAATCTGTTTGCAGAGGCGCAACGCTATATCCCCGGCGGCGTCAACTCACCCGTCCGTGCCTTCAAGGGCGTAGGCGGAGATCCGCTGTTTATCGAGCGCGCCGAAGCCGCTTATATATATGACACGGAAGGACGCCGTTATATCGACTATGTCGGCTCATGGGGACCAATGCTGGCGGGGCATGCCCATCCGCATGTCATCGACGCCGTGCAGCGCGCGGTTCGCAACGGCCTCTCGTTTGGCGCGCCGACCGTAGCCGAAACGCAACTCGCACAGCGCATCTGCGAACTGATGCCGTCGCTGGAACTGGTGCGCATGGTGAACTCGGGCACCGAAGCCACCATGAGCGCCATCCGCCTGGCGCGCGGTTACACCGGCCGCGACCGGATCGTGAAATTCGAAGGCTGTTATCACGGTCATTCCGATTCGTTGCTGGTCAAGGCCGGTTCGGGTGCGCTGACGCTGGGGGTGCCAACCTCACCGGGCGTGCCGGCGGCGCTGGCGCAATACACGCTCACCCTGCCCTACAACGACGCCGCTGCAGCCACCGCATTGTTTGACGAAGCTGGCGACAGCATTGCCTGCGTGATAGTCGAACCGGTCGCCGGCAACATGAATTGTGTGCCGCCCGCGCCGGGCTTTCTGCAAACCCTGCGCGAGTTGTGCACGCGCCACGGCAGCGTGCTGATCTTCGACGAAGTCATGACCGGATTCCGGGTCGCGCTGGGCGGCGCACAGGCGCTGTACGGGATCCGTCCCGACCTCACCACGCTCGGCAAGGTTATCGGCGGCGGCATGCCGGTTGGCGCATTTGGCGGACGACGCGAAATCATGCAACAGCTGGCCCCGCTCGGCCCGGTTTACCAGGCCGGCACCCTGTCGGGAAATCCGGTGGCAATGGCAGCCGGACTCGCCATGCTCGATGTCATAAGCGCACCCGATTTCCATGCCCATCTGGCCACCAGCACCGCAAGCTTTACCAAAGGTTTGCGTGCTGCCGCGCAAGCGACTGGCATCCCGTTCCGCACCAACGAGGTATGCGGCATGTTCGGGCTGTTCTTTACCGACGCGCCCAGCGTGGGCAGTTACGCCCAAGTCATGGCCTGTGACGTGGCACGGTTCCGGCAGTTCTTTCACGGCATGTTGCAGGAGGGTGTGTATCTCGCGCCGTCCGCCTTTGAAGCCGGCTTCATGTCGGCCGCCCACACCGCGGGGGACATCGACGCCAGCATCAGCGCGGCACAGCGGGTGTTCAGGCAGCTGGCGTGACACCTGCCGGGATTTCCGGCACTATTAGTCCGTTTGCAAGCGGGGTAGCAGGGAGACAGCGGACGATGGCCATCACCAAGGTATTCAAGTTCCTCAGCGATAACGAATATCAGGCGTTGTTGCAGACTTCCGAGCGCAAAATGTACAAGCCCGGCGACACGCTCATCAAGGAAGGCGAGCAGCAGACCAACATGTACGTAATCGTGAAGGGCGAAGTCAAAGTGCAGCGCGATCACGGCGAAGGCTTCATGATCGAGATCTCGCGGCACGGCCCCGGTGAAATCTTCGGCGACATGTCATTCATCGAAGGCCAGGCTGCCAGCGCCAGCGTGGTGGCGGCGGAAGAGGAAGTTCTCGCCTTCGTGATCAATCACGATCACATCCACCGCCTCACACAGGCCGATGCTGCTTTTGCAGGCAACTTCTACAAGTCGTTGGCCGATGTGCTGTCGCGGCGCTTGCGCGAAACCAGCAACATGGTGGAGCCCGGCCGCAGTGAAGATGCGGTGTGGGGCAGTCCCTGACCCAGCCTACTGCTCCGCAAGCGCCTCTACCAGAGTCCGCAGTATCTCCAGACGCTTGAGCGGATCGTTGAGTTCCAGAAAATACTGACGCTGACCCAGTGACAGCGGCAGCAATTCGGCAAGACGGTACCCCACCCAGCTGGCATCATCGTAATGCGGTTCGATACCGCGATAATGTTCCGGCACTTGCGCAAGGATCTGTCGCAATAATTCCGCCAGCGGATACGCTGATTCCGGCAGCAGCGTTGCCGGTTCCGCCGGCAGCCATTCCACCTCGGCAAGATTCAATCCATCGGCTTGCGAATGCGTTTCCAGCACCCGGAACCGGTCGCCGCCGCAAACAACAATGTGCAGCATGCCGTCTTCGCCGCCGCTCCAGTCGGTAATGCGTGCCAGCGTGCCAACGGTAGAGGCATTCACACGACCCGCCTCCGCCCCCTTCTGGATCAGGCACACCCCAAAACCCTGATCCTGTTTGAGGCAACGGCTGACCATGTCGAGATAGCGCGGCTCGAAAATCCGCAGCGGCAACGGGCCATCTGGAAACAACACCGTCTCAAGTGGAAACATCGCCAGCTCAGGCATGGCTGCGCATCAATCCCCGGATTCGCCCCACGCCGGCACCAGCGTGTGCGCCACATCCAGGTGATCGAGTATGCGTGCAACCACGAAGTCCACCATGTCCTCCACGCTTGCAGGGCGATGATAAAAACCGGGGTTTGCCGGCAACACAACTGCACCGAGTCGCGCAAGTTTCAACATGTTCTCCAGATGAATTGCCGAGAACGGTGTCTCGCGCGGTACGATGATCAGCTTGCGATGTTCCTTGATCACCACATCGGCGGCGCGCTCGATCAGACTGCGGCTGGCACCGGTCGCAACCGCCGACAACGTCGCCATGCTGCACGGACAGATCACCATCGCCGCCACCCGCGCCGAGCCGCTCGCCACCGGTGCAGTCCATTGTTCCGGCGAAAACACCTGCAACTGGCCGGACTTGACGCCATAACGCTGCGCCAGAAACTGTTCCAGCTCGGCGGCGCGGCCTGGTAACTTGAGATCGGTTTCCATGCCAATCACAACTTGCGCCGGTTTCGACAGCATCAGGTAAACGCGGCGTTCCGCCTTGAGCAGCATTTCCAGCAGACGCAGTCCGTACTGGGCACCGGACGCACCGGTGAACGCCAGTGCAATTGCATCGTTTGCCATGGTTGTTCTGCTCCTGATTGAAACCGTTCTCAGCCTGCCGGCTGACTGCCACAAAACGCCTTGACTGTGTCGCTCAGCAACGCGGCGCCGAATTGCGTTCAAGACGTGCGATAAGTTTTTCGTGGAAGCCGCCGAAACCGCCGTTCGACATGATCAGCACATGATCGCCGCGCTGCAGTTCGTTGCCGACTGTGTCCACCAGTTGCCCGATATCACGGCTCACGCTGGCACGCGTTCCAAGTGCACGCAATGCACCGGCAACATCCCAGGTAACATTCTGCGCCTGGTACACGAACACGCGATCGGCATCCTGCAAAGACGCAGCCAGCGTATCACGGTGCACGCCCGATTTCATGGTATTGGAGCGCGGCTCCAGCACTGCGACGATGCGCGCCTTGCCGACCCGTCGGCGCAATCCCTGCAAGGTAGTCGCGATCGCGGTCGGGTGATGCGCGAAGTCGTCATACACCGTAACCCCGTCGAGTTGTGCGCGCACTTCAAGACGGCGCTTCACACCCTGAAAGCGGCCGAGCGCAGCAGCCGCCACTTGCGGTGAGACGCCTGCATGATGTGCTGCCGCCATCGCAGCCAGTGCATTCATGACATTGTGCGCACCCAGCAGTTGCCAGTTGACGGAACCGACCACATTGCCCCGATACAGCACCTCGAAGGTGCTGCCATCCGGACTCAACCCGGCAACCGACCAGTCGGCATCGGCAAGCGCGAAATGTTCGCGCGGCGTCCAGCAACCCTGTTCAAGTACCCGTGCCAGGTTGGTGTCGGCACCGTTCACCACCAGCAGCCCGTTGCCCGGCACCGTGCGCACCAGATAATGAAATTGCGTTTCGATGCTGGCGAGATCGGGAAAGATATCCGCGTGATCGTATTCGAGATTATTGAGGATGGCAGTACGCGGCCGGTAATGCAGAAACTTGGAACCCTTGTCGAAGAACGCCGTGTCGTATTCGTCGGCCTCAACCACAAACGGTGCCGCTGCGGCACCGAGCCGCGCCGAGATGCCGAAATCCAGCGCCACGCCGCCGATCAGAAATCCCGGCTGCAGCCCTGCACAGTCCAGTATCCAGGCCAGCATGCTGCTGGTGGTGGTCTTGCCGTGCGTGCCGGCCACCGCCAGCACGTGCCGCCCGGCGAGAATGTTTTCCGCCAGCCATTGTGGACCGGAAACATAAGGCACATTCCGCTCAAGCATGGCTTCGATCGCGGGATTCCCGCGCGACAGCGCATTGCCCACCACCACCATGTCGGGCGCCGGTTCGAGATGCGCCGCGCTGTAACCTTGCTGCAGATGAATCCCCAGTGTTTCAAGCTGCGTGCTCATCGGCGGATACACGTTGGCATCCGATCCGCTGACCTCGTGACCGGCCGCCCTGGCCAGCGCCGCGATGCCGCCCATGAACGTTCCACAGATACCGAGTATGTGTATGCGCACGTCAGTTCGCCTGGAATAACAGGGTGAGGACCAGAAAATTCAGCAACTGGTAAGGGCCCGCCAGCAGAATCGGTGCGTAACGGGCGTGGTCCAATGCGTAACGCAGAATATGCGCCATGACCACGATATTCCACAGAAACAGTACCAGCAGCATCCAGCTTGCCAGTTGCTGCAGCACCGGCTGGTTATCCAGATGCAGTACCGACAGTAGC
>DASUXE010000388.1:0-16295 GCA_036378075.1 Gammaproteobacteria bacterium | reverse complement strand
TCTGGTGGAAGGCTTTACACAGTTCTGTGAAGCGTTGCCGGAAGAGAACTGGCAGCAGGTCATGGGTGCGCTCAATGGTCAGGCTACCGCCGAGGTGCACGGCGCGCTCGACGGGTGTTTCGAACGGCTCAGCGAACGGCTAAGGGATCTGCGTCTGTTGCTGGTCGACCGCACGGCATCGCCGTCGGTTGAAATGATGTTTTTTCCAGACGCGCTGACCAAGTTGCGCGACGGCCTGCATCATTTCATCGACGGCGCGCTCAAGGGCAGCCCGTATCTGGAAACTCCGCATTTCCGCGGCCTGTTTATTTCATCCAGCCAGCAGGCGCTGCCGGGCGACAAAGCCAGGCGGCTCAAGGATCGCGGCCTGTTCCTGCACGATCTGTTTACCAAAGTATTACCTGCGGATCGCGGTCTGCTGGTGACCTTGCCGGCGGCAGAACGGGTCCGGCGTGCCCTGCAGCGTTACTGGATCGGAATTGCCGGCGGCATTGTTACTGCTGCAGCGCTGGTGTTGAGTTTCTGGTTTTTGCGGGATCTGCATGCCTTGCATGAAATCCACACCGCGGCGCAACCGATCGAATTCGTGCGCGGCGACGTCAACAGCCAGGTGCGCGCGCTGGAGCAACTGGATGCCTTGTCCAACAATGTGGACGCCGCGCGACAGGCATGGATCGTGCCCTGGTATGGCGGACTCACGCCGTCCCAGCAGCAGCATCTGACGACAACGTACCAGCAGCAATTCAGCCAGGACATTCTCGATCCGCTGGATCGGCGGTTGCAGCAACAACTCGCGGTGGTGCAAGCAGGTGATCCCGCGATCCCGGTGCTTGCCGAAGGGCTGGCACGCCGCAGCCTGATTCTGCAGGCACGCCTGGCGGGTGCCGATGCCGATGCGTTGCAACAATTGGCCCCGGTCACCGATACATACTGGCGCGAATTGCAGCCCATGCTCAGTCCGCAAGCTGCGGGCAGTTTGCCGGCCCTGTACAACGAATACGTGGCGCGTGAACAGAACCCGCTGGCCTTGGCGCGCGAACAGACCTTCGTGCGCGACCAGCTGGTGGAATTGCTACGCAAGACCTCGGGCGATTACGGCTGGCTGCTGGCGCTGGCCAATAACGCACCGGGACTCGAATCAGTCGAGATCAACCAGTTCTGGAACGGTACCCGGCCATTGCCGGACGCTCCGGAAGTGAAACCGGCGTTCACCGCCGGCGGTTATGCCCTGATCAAGAACGTGATCGGTGAGTTGCAGCAGGCCACCGCAGACGAGGGTAAGGCCCCGATCCAGGATTTCGTGGACCGGTTCTATGACTACTACGATGACGCTTACGTCACCACATGGGACAACTTCGCACAGCGTTTCGACGAGGGCCAGAATACCCTGGCAGATCGCTCGCAGTGGTTAAGCGTGGTCAGCGGTCTCGCCCAGGACAACCCGTATTTCAAGCTGCTGGAGCGGATGAAGGAAGAACTTGCGCCGCTTGACGACAACGACACCGAACTTAAAACGCTGGTGGATTACTTCGCCGAAGTGCGCGAATACCAGCCACCGGAAGGCGCGGAAGGTGGCGGAGTTGGCATCAATACCAAAGCCGCCAAGACCACCGGTTTCAGCCTGCTGAAACTGTTCGGCAAGACCGGCAAGACGCTTGCCAAAGTGATTAAGCAGAGCGGCAAGCTGGTCAAGAAATCCAAACCACACCACGGCAAGAGCAAGGCCGATATGGAAAGCGCGATTGCCGGAGCTGCCAAGGCGTATCAGGGTTACATGAAGGCCATCGGGATGCTGGCTTTCAATTCCGATAACGAAACCGAGTCCTACACCAATATCTCGGCGCTGTTTACCGATCCGGACAAGGTTGCATCGAGCGGTACCACCGGCGGCAATGCCTGGAGTGCGGTACAGGCGTTGCAGATGATTACCGGCAAACCCTCGCCGGAGAGTCAGGCATTCTGGACGCTGTATACCGGGCCGTTGCGGCTTGCCTACGATTTTATGCAGAACGAAACCGCCTGTTACCTGAATCAGCAGTGGAGCGTCAACGTGCTGGCGCAGACCGAAGGCGTGGACGATCAGAAACTCCCGAATCTGCTGTATGGCCAGAACGGATTACTGTGGAGTTATACCGGCAAGGCAGCCGCGCCGTTTGTGGCCAACAAGTATCAGGCGGGTTACACGCCTGTGCGTGCAGATAACAATGTAATTCCGTTCACGCCGGTATTCATGCGTTATCTCAATGATGCATTGGCGGGCAGCAAGCTGGTCGGTGATACCTTCCCGGTGCAGATGACCACGCTGCCGACCAACGTCAACGGTGGCGCCAAATTCGCGCCGTCCGCGGTGACGCTGACCCTGCAATGCGCGGCGGGTGTGCAGGAACTCGACAACTACAACTATCAGGCCAGCCAGACCTTCACCTGGTCGGTTGCCTCCTGCGGCAATGCGGTGTTGCGTATCTTCATCGGTCCGCTCGTATTGACCCGCGTCTATACCGGCATCAAGGCGTTTCCGCAATTTCTGAACGATTTCAAGGACGGCGAGCATGTGTTCAAACCCGGGGATTTCCCGGATGACGCCGCCCAGTTGCGTCATGCCGACGTGGCTGCGATTCGGGTGCGTTACAGCATCAAGGGTGAGAAGCCGGTGATTGCCACGCTCAAGGCAGTCCCGCTGGTCCCGCCGGTGACGGTGGCAAATTGCTGGGCACCGAACGGTTAGGCAGGAAATCCCATGGCACTTGCCGAAGACAACCAGGACAAGACCGAGCGACTGAGGCTGGTGTACCGGTCCGAAACAGGCGGTCAGCCCAGCGACGTCGAATTGCCATTCCGGATCCTGGTGCTTGGTGATTTCACCTGCGATGAACGTGCCGGACTGGCGGCTGAAAATGCGCCAGTAGCGATCCGGGCCGGGCAACTTGACGCGGCATTTTCAAAGTTCGCACCGTCACTGATTCTGCAGGTGCCGAACCGGCTCGGCAACGAAGCCGATTCCGTGTTGCACGTGGAATTGCATTTCAAGACGATTGCCGACTTTGAGCCTGACAATCTGATTCAGCAGATTCCGGAACTGCGTGGCCTGCTGGAGTTGCGACGTCTGCTGTGGCGGTATCGCGATCATGGCGCGGATTTGCGCCAGATTGCCAACGACATGCAGCGCCTGCTGGGCGGCTGGGCGCAGGAATCTGCGGCCGGTAAATTCTGGTACGAAGCACTCAAGGCGCGCATCTCGGCACTGGGTGCACACAACGTCGGACAGATGCTGGCCGAGGTGGATGCACGACTTGGTCCGCAGCTCGATGTCATCCTGCATCACGCCGAGTTTCGCGCCCTCGAATCCGCATGGCGCAGTCTGCAATTCATGATCGAGCGTATCGATTTTTCCGAGAACTGCATGCTTGACGTACTCAATGTCGGCAAGCGCCAATTGCTGGAAGAATTCGAAGACGTACCGGAACTGTTGCAGTCGCGGCTCTACCAGCTGGTTTACACCAACGAGTTCGGTCAGTACGGCGGTCGTCCTTACAGCGTGATGGTCGGGAATTACCAGTTTGGCCCCTCGGCTGAAGACGTCAGGCTGTTGCAGAGTCTCGCCAGTATCGCTGCGGTTGCGCACGCGCCTTTCATTGCCGCTGCCGCGCCGCAGTTCTTCGGCGCCGGAAATTTCAACGAACTGTCGCGGATCCGGGATCTTGGCTCGCACATGGAACAGCCGCAGTTCACCAAGTGGCGCAGTCTGCAGGCCAGTGAGGATGCGCGTTACGTGGCGCTGGTGCTGCCGCGTTTCCTGTTGCGCCGGGCCTACGGCAGCGGCGGGTTCAAGGCCACCGCATTCGATTACACCGAGAGCTTTTCGGCCGATGAGGAGCGTTGCCTGTGGGGCAATGCGGCCTTTGCCTTCGTCACCCGGCTGGCGGCGAGCTTCGCGCGTTACCGCTGGTGTCTGAACGTGAGCGGCAAGGAATACGGCCGGGTCGACGGCCTGGCGGTGGCAGTCGAGGAAGGGCCGGGCAAGATCCCGACCGAAGTGATCGTGGATGACAGTCTGGAAGTGGATCTGGCACGTTTCGGCTTCATTACCCTGACCGTGCACCGCGGCGATAGTGAAGCGGCGTTTTACACCGCTACCTCGATTCAGACTGCACCGGCCGAAACCGGGCAGAACACCAGCTCGGCCACCGTCTTCGGCCGCAAACTTGCTGCCCAGCTTCCCTATCTGTTGCTGGTCAGCCGGCTGGCGCACTATCTCAAGGTCATGCAGCGCGAACATCTCGGCGCCTGGCGTAACCGCGCGGAAATCGAGAAAGAGCTGGCCCAGTGGCTGCAGCAATACGTCACCGACATGGCAAATCCCGCGCCGAGCGTGCGTGCCCGGCGTCCGCTGCGGCAGGCCAAGATCGAGGTCGTGGAGGTGCCCGGCAAGACGGATTGGTATCTGGTGAGACTCAATATCATGCCGCACCTGAAATATCTGGGGTCGCCGTTTTCACTCGGCTTGTCAGGCAAGCTGGACAAGGCCTGATGAACGGTTCGACGCAAACTGCCGTGTGCCGGAAGCATCCGCACTAAAGACCAGGAGCAAAACAACATGCCTACACCCGGCCATCTCACACTCGTCGGTGAAATACAGGGACCCATCGAGGGTTCCTGCGAAATCGAAGATCGTGAAAACACGATCCTGGTTCAGGCCTACAAGCATTGCGTGGATGTGCCAGCCGATGAAAACGGATTGCCGACCGGCCGGCGTGTGCACCGGCCGCTGATGATTACCAAGGAAGTGGACAAGAGCAGTCCCAAACTGTTCCAGGTGTTGTGCTCCGGCGAACGTCTGAGTGAAGCGAAACTCGATTGGTACCGGCTGGACGGCACCGGTGACGAGACTTTGTATTTCACGGTGCTGATGCAGAATGCCCAGATCGTCAAGCTTGAATCCTGGGTTCCGGATGCGCTGGACAAGGCCAATGCGGTGTACGGTTACATGGAGAACGTCTGGTTTACCTATGAAATGATTCGCTGGACCTGGCAGGAAGATGGCATCGAATACGAAGAGAACTGGGGCGCCGAGTCGAATAACCGGTGAGTAATCCGATGGCAGAAGAACGACTCATGAAACGCTTGCGTCGCTGGTCCACCGGGACCGGCAGCGGCACCCCTGATGTCGGCACTTTCGTTGAATCGGTACTGGCGGATGTCGCCAGGCTTTATAACACCCGGCAAGGATCGGTGCCGATCAGCGACAAGTACGGGTTGCCGGATATTTCCAACATGCTGGCCAACCTCACGCCACCGGACATGGAACAGATCCGCGAAGCCATTGAAGCAACCACCGGTGAATTCGAACCGAGGCTGCAGGACGTGGAAGTGACGATCCCGGCGGACGAAACGCTCGGCATGCTGCGCTTCGCGGTGCGCGGCAATCTGCTGTACGAAAAAAGCGCCATCCCGGTACGTTATCAGGTGGATATCGAAGGCGACGGACGAGTGAGCATCAGGCGGTGAACCAACCATGAAGCGCGATTACTATCAGACAGAACTGTCGGCGCTGCGCGATCTCGCAACCGAATTCGCAGCCGCGCACCCGGCGCTGGCATCGCGCCTGTCGGGACCGAGTCCGGACCCCGATGTCGAGCGCATCCTGGAAGGCGTCGCATTTCTGACCGGGCGGGTGCGCGAGAAACTCGATGACGAATTCCCTGAACTCGCCCAGACCCTGATCCAGCTGATCTATCCGCATTATCTGCGGCCGCTGCCTGCCAGCACAATTATGGAATTCAAGCCGAGGGATATCCTGCGGCGCAACCTGGTGATTCCGGCCGGTACCTACCTTGATTCGGTGGAAGTCAGGAACACCAGCTGCCGGTTCCGTACCAGTTTCGAGGTCAAGGTTTCGCCGCTGACCCTGATCCAGGTGCAAGGCCAGGAGCGCAGCGCTGGCCGCCGTGCCGTAGAACTGACGTTCCAGTTGAACGGCGTGGCGCTGTCACAATGGGACAATGACCGGCTGCCGTTCTACATCGGCGGTGATTTTGCCGGGGCTGCGGATCTCTATATGCTGTTGCGGCAGCACCTTGACCGTGTAGTGCTGGTCAGTGGCAACAACGAATTTGCGTTGCCGGCGAGCGCGCTGCAGCCCCTGGGCCTCGATGATGAACAGGCGATGCTGCCGCGTGCCACCACGGCGTTGCCGGCATTCGGATTGTTGCAGGAGTATTTCCTGCTCAAGGAAAAATTCCTGTTTCTGGAGTTGCGGCAACTGGAGCGCTGGCAGCAGCGTGGCAATGGCAACCAGTTCCGGGTGCGCTTCGAATTCAAACCGACCGACATGCGCTTCCCGTCGGTGGACAAGGAACGGTTCATCCTGCACGCCACGCCCGCAGTCAACCTGTTCAGACATGACGCGGACCCGATCCTGCTCAATCACCGCCATGCCGAAGTGCGGGTGAGGCCGGCCGGTGAGAATGACGGCAACATCCAGGTGTATTCGGTGGACGAGGTGATCGGCCACACCCGCGGTTCCGCGCTGCGACAGGAATACAAACCGATTCATCTGTTTGGGGCCAGTGGCACGCGCGATCCGTATTACGACATGCGCTTTACCAGTGACGCCGAGGGCGGACGCGCCGAACCGCACTTGCTGGTCGCCTATCCGCCCGGCGTCGAGTTACCCGCGCAGCAGACGCTGATCCTGGGTCTGACCTGCAGCAACGGCCGGCTGCCTTCGCAGTTGCGGCCCGGCGACATCTCGCGTTCCACCAGCGGCACCTCGGATCTGATTTCGTTCCGTAATGTGTTGCCACCCGCCGACGGTGCAGAACCGCCAATGGGTGAAGCGGTATTGTGGCGGTTGCTTTCGCATCTGGCACTCAATTTTCTGCCGATCGCCGATGCCGACACCCTGCAGGCGTTGTTGAGGTTGTACGTCGCGCAAGGCGGCGCACAATCGCCGCGCGAAGTGGCGAATCAACGCCGCATTGCGTCGATCTCGCAAGTAGCTGTCAAGCCTGCAGACCGGCTGCTGACCGGCAGCATCGTGCGGGGTCAGGAAATCCGGGTCGACATGCGTCAGGATCACTTTGCCTCGCCCGGCGACCTTTATCTATTTGGCGTGATTCTGGACCGGGTGCTGGCGACCTTCGCCACGCTCAACAGTTTCACCGCTTTTTCAGTCAGGGACGAACAAACCGGAAGTGTGTACACATGGCCACCGAGACTGGGCAAGCGTCCTCTGATCTAGAGCGCGAGCTTATCGACAACGGCCGGGAATACGATTTCTTCCAGGCCGTGCGATTACTGGAGCGACTGCCGGATGCGGCGGGCGGTACCCGCTTTCGTCCGTTGCTGAGCCTCGAACGCGGCGAAGCGGACATTACCGGCGTGCGGCACCGGGATGGGGGCGGTTACGAAATTTCCCCGACGTTCATGGCGCTGTACGGTGTATCGTCGCCGCTGCCGGTGTGGTACACCGCCGAATTGCTGGAAGACGAATGGAACGACCAGCATGCAGCACGCGACATGCTGGATATGCTGCATCAGCAGATTTATCCGCTGCTCTATTCGGCCTGGCGCAAATACCGTTTCGCGCTCAATGCCATCGAAGGTGATGCGGACCCGTATTGGGGGATGCTGTACGCCTTCATGGGGCTGTACGAACCGCAGGTGCGGGCGCGTGCACCGGACGCAGCCCGGCTGTTGCGCTATGCCAGTCTGTTCAGCCGCCAAGTGCGCAGCGCAGCGGCACTGGAATCGGTGTTGCGCGGCGCGCTCGGTGGTCCGGATGTGGAAGTCGTGCAGTGCGTGAAGCGGCAGGCAGTGATTCCGGTCGATCAACGTGCCAGCATTGGCCAGAGCGGCTGTCTGCTGGGAGAGGATGCGGTACTGGGCGAGCGCATCGATGATCGCTGCGGGAAATTCCAGGTCCGGATCGGCCCGGTCGATGCTGAAACTTTCAACGCTGCGCTTCGCGAAGATGGTCTGGTGGCGCGCGTGAAACGGGTCTGCAGCTATTTTCTGGTGCAGCCGCTTGAATGCGAACTGGTGCTGGTGCTGGCGCCTGAAGTTGCACAGCCGGCGACCCTGGGAGGCAGCGACTGGAGCCGTTTAATGGGTTTCAACGAGTTTGCAACCCTGGGACAGGATGTGTGGCTGATGAACGGCAGCAATGAATCGGAACTGGAAGTTACGCTCACCCTGCAATAATTCAGATACTACGTTGGCGGGTCGGATCTGACCGGTCAACAGGAGGACGCAAGTGGCCACGCCGATATTTGTATTTCAGACTGCGGGCAGTCCCGAAAATCTGTTCACCGTGGTGGATTTCCAGGGCAGCGAACAGCTGAATGCGCCGTATCGATTCGAGATTCGAATCAAGGCGGATGTGGCGAGCAGCATCAAGTTGTCTGAGTTGCTCAAGCAGCCAGCCAGTCTCGTTTTGCAGCACGACAAATTCAAGCACTATTTTCACGGCATGCTTGCAGCTGCCGAGCGCGAACAGATCGCGGGAGGCTATCAATTCTTTCGCGTGACACTGGTTCCGCCGGTTTGGCGACTCTCGCTTGAATACCGCAGCGCGGTGTATGTCGACAAGACCATCCCTGAAATACTGGAAGAGACATTGAAGGCGGCAGGGTTCTCGAAGGGCGCTGACTATGACCTGAGCGGACTGACCGGAAAATATCCCAAGCGTGAATTCACCTGCCAGTATCGCGAAACCGATCTGAATTTCATCAACCGTTTGATGGAGTATGAAGGGATCCATTTCTATTTCGAAAACGACGACAAGGCCTGCAAGCTGATGCTGGCGGATGGTCCCGATTACACACCCGTGCCGAATCTCGATCCGGTGATGTTTGCCGATCCCGGCAACACCAAGGATTACGAATCGATAGTCCGTCTGAACTGTCGCTACGATCAGATTCCCGTTGATGTGAAAGTCAAAGACTACAATTACACACAACCGTCACTGAACGTGCTGGGCAGCGCCAAACTCAAAACGGCCGGCGATTACGTCGGTGATTACGGTTCGGTATGGCTGTTTGGGGAGAACGTCGGAACGCCGGAAGACGCCAAACGACTGGCTGCGATCCGCGCCGAGGAAGCGGGCTGCTGGGCAAATGTTTACCAGGCCGCCGGGGCAGTCTGCGATTTGCGGGCCGGCTATACCTTCAAACTGCAGGGGCATGCGTTCAAGGAGTACAACCAGGGTTATCTGGTTACGGAAATCAGCCACCGCGCCCGCAATCTTGATCAGAGCTGGGGCGGGCGCAGTTATGAGGATGCTGAACGCAGCGGCAATGAAGCCTATTACAGCAACAGTTTCAGTGCAGTACCGAGTACGGTTCAGTTCAGGCCGAGATGCTTGACACCCAAGCCACAGGTCAGCGGCATGTTGACCGGGCATGTCTATTCGGAGACTGCGGGAAACCTGCTGCCGATCGATGAATTCGGACGCTATCGCGTCGAGTTGCCGTTCGTGAATGCCGACGAGCCAGGCAAGAAGGTTACCTGCTGGATGCGCATGGCGCAGCCGGCAGCAGGCGCGAAGTACGGTACCTATTTCACCCTCGAAAGCGGTGCCGAGGTGCTGGTAGCCTTCATAAACGGCGATCCGGATCGCCCGGTGATCTGGGGCAGCCTGTATAACGGGGCCAGCGCGTTGTTGAAGACCGTGCAGGGTAATTATCTGTGATCAAGCCGTCACGCGATAACCGGAAGTCTCCAGCATGCGCGTAACCAAACCCATGAAGCAGAGCCTGCTGCATCGCACGTATCAGTATCGCGGCGAGAATCATTTCGCGGCCAGCATCTTCACCATGTTTTCGTTGAGCGATCCCGGGAAAATTCTGCCGGAGAACGAACTCTGGCAGATCGTGGCGCAAGCGCTGGGCCGCGACGCCATGCTGGACGCGGCGATGCCCAAATCCCGGGGTGAATACGTGGTATTGGGCAGTTTTCATGCGCCGGGTGGCAAACCGGTGACCGCCGGCGAAGTCAGCGTGAACTTCGGTGGCCTTGAAAAACGCCTGAATGTCTTCGGCGACCGGTACTGGAGAAAGGCTGCCGGCATCGGCCTGGGTGTCACGGATCCTGAGCCGATGACGAGCATGCCGTTGACGTTCTCCAACGCATTTGGCGGCAAGGATTACAAGGAAAATCCGCTCGGAAAGGGCGCCGATGCCATTGAGACTGAAAACGGCAAGCGTCAACCGCTGCCTAATATCGAACTGCCGAATCGCTTGATAGGTTCGCCGGATGACAAGCCACCTGTCGCCAGCTTCGGCATGATCGATCTCACCTGGCCACAACGCTTCAAAAAAGTCGGTACCTACGATCAGAAATGGCTGAGTGAGCGCGCGCCGGGTCTCGCAGACGATATTGACTGGACCTATTTCAATGCTACCGCACCGGATCAATGGCTCGACGGATTTTTCCAAGGTGAAGAATCGTATGTCCTGCGCAATCTTCATCCGCAAAAGCCGCTGATCGAGGGCCGTCTTCCAGGGGTGGTTTCGCGGGTCTTCGTGACCCGCAAGATGGCGGACGGGGCTGAGCTGTTCAGCGAGCTGGGCATGCAACTCGACACGGTGTATTTCTTTCCGGATCAGGATGCCGGCATGCTGCTCTGGCGCGGTGAAACAATCATCGGCACGGATGACGCCATGGATGTTGAGCAGATCATGGTTGCATACGAACGGATTCGCGATCCGCGCCGCAGCCAGGAACACTATCGGGAGGCCATGCGCAAGCGCCTGGACCCGGCGAGCCGCTCCAGATACCTGCTGAACGAAGCGGATCTGATTCCTGACGGTGACCGGTCCGGTCTGCTCGAAATCATTGAGCGTGGCGATGAGGAGGCCGGCCGGGAAGGCCTGCTTGCCAAGAACCTCAAGGTCCGTGCGACGCGTGAGCGTGAGCAGATTCGTGAAAAAATGGCGGCGATGGGCGTCAAGCCCGAGCAAATCCCCGAGATACGGGTAGAGCAGGAAGCGCCGCAATTCAAACTTGACGATCTCGATATTGAAAAACTCCGGCAGGACGCCATGGCGCGCGCCGAACAGCAGCGGCAGGACGCAATGCAGAAACTGCGTGCCATGTGCGAGCAGTTCGGGCAGGATTTTGAACAGATGATCGAGAAGGCCCGCGCCCGCGCAGCGCTGCCACGGTTTACCGGTGCTGCGCAAATCGAGAGCGTGCGCAAACTCGCTTCGGTTGCTCCGGCGCTTGCCGAGAAGTTCGAGGCTGCACTCGCGGCACCGCAGGGCATCGACCTGGATGCGCGACTCAAACAGGCCGCTACGGCGTTTCACAGCGGCTATGCACGTGCCGCCCACCAGATAATCAGCATCCTTCCGGAAGAACGACGGACTGGACTCGATGCGCTGCGAACCGAAGTGCTGGCCCGCTGCCAGCGGGGTGAATCGCTGGCGGGCATGGACCTGGCCGGTGTGATGCTCGCCGGAGAGAACCTGAGCGGCGCGGATTTCAGCGACGCTTATCTGGAATTTGCGGATTTGTCCGGCACCGATCTGAGCGGTGCCAATTTCAGCGGCACCATTCTGGCCAAAGCCAATCTGAGTGACGCGAAACTCGACAACGCGGTACTGGCCGGCGCCTGCCTTGGCAAGGCAAGCTTGCGTGGTGCCTCGGGCCAGGACGTCAACTTTGATCGCGCGGTGTTCAGTGAGGCGATTCTGTCGGCGGCGGTGTTCGAGCGTGCATCGTTTGGTGAAACCCAGGTGATGAAAGGGGATTTTTCTCAAAGCACGCTCACAAACTGCCGGATCAACGACGCCGTGTTTCTCGATTGTGATTTTACCGATGCCAATTTCAGCGGAACGGAATTTATCAAGGGTATCTTCGTTCAAGGTAAAGCAGAGAGGCTCAATTTATCGAAGGCCCGCGGTACGGGACTGCTGTTTGTAAACCTTAGTCTGGAAGCGGCAAGATTCGAGGACGCCGAACTGCCGAATTTGCGCGTTGTCGGTACCAGCACGCTCAAGGGCGCGAATTTCATGCGTGCCCGCATCCCGGGTTCCAATCTGCGGGCACTCGATATCGAGGCGGCGCGCTTTGACCAGGCGGTTCTCGATGGCTGCGAGATGAGCGACAGCAATTTGAAAGGCGCCCGCCTGCCGGGTGTCTCAGCGGTGCATGCGCTGTTCATGCGAACCAATTTCGAGGTTGCCGACCTGTCGAATGCCAACTGCATGGAGACCATGCTGAACAAGGCACGTCTGGTCAATGCGAGTCTCACGCACTCGAATTTCTACGGCGCGGAATTCATCGGTGTGACGGTGGGGGACACGCGGTTCGACGGTACCAACCTGAAACTTACCAAACTGAAGGACTGGCATCCATGAGAACCCGGTCCGAGCTCGAACAGGCGATCCGCGACGGCGAGATTATCAGTGACGAGGATTTCTCGGACGCCGATCTTGCCGGCGCCATGCTGGCCGGCGGAATCTTCCGTGGCGTACGTTTCGACGGTGCCAGTCTCACGGGCGCATCGTTCCGGGAATCCATTCTGGAAGGAGTCACATTTGCCGGCGCCGATGCGCGGGAAATCGACTTTTCGAATACCGCGCTGGTGCAGTGTAACTTTTCGGAATCGAAGCTGAATGGTGCAAAACTGCATTTTGCTCAGCTGACCAATCCGATGATGCAGCGTGTCGATCTGAGCGGTGCAGCATTGGTGAAAACCGTCATGCACGCCGCCGATTTACGCGCAGCACTGCTTCGGGGCGCAAATCTGGATCGGGCTATCATGCTGAATGCAAATCTTGCAGACGCGGATTTGAGCAAAGCGGGACTATCGAATGTCGTGCTGCTTGGTGCCGACATGAACAACGTCAGATGCGCGGAACTCAGCGCAGTCCAGACGCTGTTTCAGGATGGCAACATGCTGGGCATGAACCTGTCGGGTCTGACCATCACCGCTTGCCAGTTGCGCAATTGCAAGCTGACCGGTGCCAGCCTGGCCCGAGGAAATTTTGAACGCAGCGGATTCATGGGGGCCGATCTGCAACAGGCAGATTTATCCGGTGCAAATCTCGCCAACACGGTGTTCTCCGGCACGTTGCTGACGGGGGCAAATTTCAGTGGTGCAATACTGACTCAGGCACATTTCCAGGAAGCCCGGCTGCAGCACGCGCGTTTCGACGCTGCACGCATGGAGATGACAGGATTCAACAAGGCCGATTGCACAGCCGCATCGTTTTGCGGCGCGGATCTCACTTACGCGGATTTTTCGCACGCCATTCTGGATGGGGCTGATCTCGGTGATACCACATTATTGCAGGCGAAATTGCATGCAGTATCCGACAAGGCAACCCGCTGGCCGGCCGGCAAAGCGCTGGCACGCGGTACTGACCCGGATCGTCTCGAGGCCGAACAGTGGCATCCCGCTACCTGATTATGAGGAGGATGATTTATGCGTATGGCAAACAAAGCCCAAAACATCACCGAGCCGAATCCTTTTATTGAGGCGCGTGTCACCGGTGTGTGTGACGGTGTCTTCGGCCTTTCTTCCCCTCTCGGTCAGTTGACCGCGCGCCGCGCCGTATCGTGCCTGCTCGAGCCCGCGGCGGGCGACACCGTGCTGACAGTGCACTTGGCAGAAGGGTGCTGGTATGTGCTGGCCGTGTTGACCCGCGGCGAATCACCGCCAGTCGTTTCCCTTCCCGCCGACAGCATAGTGCGCAGCACACGCGGCGGTCTGACCATCGCAGCCCAGGGTGAGCTGGCGCTGGCGGGCGGCGAACGTACCTCGCTGACGACCCCGGTGCTGGAAGTGCAAGCCGAACAGGCGCATGCATCATTCAGCCTGCTGCGTGCGACGGCGGGCCTGATCGAGTCCACTGCGACCCGGGTGCGCCATGTCGCGGATCTGTTCGAAACGGTTGCCGATTGCATCCGGCAGCGTGCCGGTTCGATGTATCGCGAGGTGAAGGATCTCGATCACCTCAAGGCAGGCCAGGTTTATTACAAGGCGGAAACAGTGCTCAATATGCGCGGCAAACATTCGGTGCTGTCTGCTGAAGGCGAGGTCAAGATTGACGGCACCCGGGTACATCTGGGTTAGGAGCGCGCATGTTCGTTAACACACAGATGGGTGGACTCAATTTCGGGTTTCCGGATGTCTGTCTGACGCCAATCGTGGTGCCGGTGCCGATTCCGTATCCAAATTTCGCCACCGGCCTGCTGGCGATGCCGTTCACCGCGGCGTTGAATGTGCTGAACGTCTGCATGCCGACGCACACAATCGCTACCATGGGCACGATCAGCTTCGGCGACAATACGGGCGTGTTGCTGGGCGTGTTGTCGGGATTGTTCATGGGGCCGCATCATACGTTGATCCCGAGTTTTACCATGTTGAGTGGCGGAATGCCGACATCACATTTATGCAGCATGACCGCGCATAACGGCTTCAGCCTCAATGCGCCCGGACTTTCACTCGTGCCAAGCCAATTTACAACCTTGTGTCTGATGCCATGAACACCGGATTATCCCCGGTAATGAGCTAATGGAGAACAATCATGTCAGTTACCAACCATAACTCCCTGTGGGGCGACGCCAGTGAATTCGGCCGGTTCATGAAGGTCGAGACGACCGATTATTCCAGCAGCAATACCTCATCAGACAACAATGCTGACGACTACAATCGATATGCGAATGTCACCAGCGAGTTTTATTACCTGAATGACGATGGAACGCCGAAACTGGATAACCAGAAAAAGCCGATAACCCTGAATGAGCAGTCCGGTGAAGGCATAGTTACCCGCATTTATGGCAATGTCTATTTCTACAATACCGGTAATGAATATACCTGGGGCGGCAGCGGCACCACCTTCAATTTCGGTAACGGTTATGAAGAGAACCACATCGGCGTCTCGGATCCCTATGTGCCTTCCGACGAAGTGTTCAACCTGCCGGAAACGGACAGTTCGAACTGGAACACCAGCAAGACCTGGGGCAAGGAGTATTCCTATAACAAGGGGGCCGAGTATTCGTGGCAGGAAGGGTACGCGGATTCAGCGGACACACTTAAGAATAATCATTTTTGCAGCTACAGCATCGGTTTGGCTTACGAGGAATCGTACACGGTAGCGCCGAACGGCAAGACGGTCGCGTCCGCCAAGTCGGGATTTACCAGCAATTATGACGACTGGAGCAAGAACGGATTGAGTCTTGCGGCGGCCAGTCTCGGGGTTTCCAAGTCCTATGGCGACAGCTATGACTACACCTGCGGAAAGGGATATTCGATACAGGAAGGGGACACCGAAGAACACGTATATGGTACATCAACAAGTCATGTGCATGGCGACAGCTATGAATATGTCGGCGAGGCGCCAACGAGCGATGCGAATAATCCTCTCAATATCACCCCCCACAAGGCCAATAGTTATTCGACAGTGTATGGCGATAGCACCGAAACGGTCCACGGTGATTCCACTTCGACGGTGTACGGTATAACCACAGATCATCACTGGGGAACCTCAAACGAGATTCTGGGTGGCGGCGGTGCTTCCCTGAACATGGGCGGAATGATCGAAATGACGCTGGGCGCGGTACAGGAAACGACCGCGAGCGCCAAGCTGGAGATTTTCCTGGGTGCCGTGATGGAAATCACTCTCGGCGCGAAAATCGAAATTGATCTCGGTTTCGCGATGGAGGTGAAAGCTGGTGGCAAGATGGAGTTCGGCGAGATGGTTGACCTAAAGGCAAACGCGGGGGCCAACGTCAATGCCAACAGCGCGCAGGTGAATGCCAATGCCTCGGCGCAGGTAAACAGCCAGGCGGTGCAGGTCAATGTGCCCTGATATTTTATGAGCTCGCGTCCAGTTCGGATTCCAGCAGCCTGGTGAGCGCATTGACAGGTGCCGCGAAGCTCAAGTCCGTCATTATCGGCAGCTTGAATTCGTTGCCCGCTGCTTTGGGTTTTGGCAGCAGTCCCAGCTGACTGTTGATGACACCGATAATGTTACCGCGTGCGGCATCAATGAGTGGACCGCCGGCGGCACCGGAATAGGCCACACCTTCCACGTACAGCCGTTTGATCTGCTGTTCCACTTCCACCTTTGCGGCGAGAAAACCGCTGCGCATCAGTACTACTTGCGCGCCGGTGTTTCCAAATGGATAGCCGAGATGCATGACGGGTGTGCCCGGCGTCAGTGCGTCGGCGTCGCCGAACAATTGTTCCGGAAGTTTCAGCTTGACGGGTTCGTTGAACTTGAGCAGCGCCAGATCGTTGGGTTCATCGAGCCGTGCAATCGACGCGCCGATCGCGCGTAGCT
>DASUXE010000387.1:0-5107 GCA_036378075.1 Gammaproteobacteria bacterium | reverse complement strand
TCTCCTTGTATCTACAAGACTGCTGGTGGCACCGTCGGCGGCAACCAGCATAAAGCGTGCGAGCCGGCCCGGACGTGATCGCCAGCGGGCGCGGTTTGCAGTGCGCGCAACTGGCGGGCCGGTCTGCTCAAGGAGCATGGATGTTTACCCGACTGTTTAGCGAATTTGCCGGGCGCAATCCTTCAAACGAGGACGCTCATCGACCCTACCGCCTGCTGGTGGACAGTGTCGTTGACCATGGGCTCTGCATGCTGGACGTCGAAGGCCGCGTAATCAGCTGGAATCAGGCAGCAACGCAGATCACCGGTTTCAGCCACGCGGAAGTGATCGGGGAATACTTCGCAACGTTGTTCGCGCACGACACCAGCGAAACCGGCCGATACCGGTTCGCGCTGCAGAGCGCCCGGGAAACCGGGCACCATGCCGACGAAATCACCTGCACTCTCGCTGACGGACGCACGTGTCCGGTGGAAGTGGTGTTGAGCCCCATGCGCGATGAGTATGGCGTGTTGCGAGGTTACGCGCTTGTCCTGCGCAACATCAGTGATTCAGGCTCGTCTGAACCGTTTGCCAGCGTTACTCAAGTGCCTTTTGATCTGCTGGTAAACAGTGTGACCGAATATGCGATCTTCATGCTCGACACCGAAGGCCGGATCGCGAGCTGGAATGCGGGTGCTGAACGCATCAACGGGTACCGCGCCGAGGAAGTGACGGGCCGTCACTTTTCCATTTTCTACCCCATTGAAGACGTAAAGAACGGCATGCCGCAACACAATCTCGGAGTCGCCGCTGAAACCGGACGGTTTGAAGGTGAAGGCTGGCGGGTACGTCGGAATGGCGAGTTGTTCTGGGCCAGTGTCGCCATTACCGCCTTGTACGACCATTCCGGAAGCTTGCGCGGATTTGGCAAAGTCACGCGCGATCTTACCCAGCATTACCGCACGACGATTGCACCGCTACCAACGGGCGTCCTTTTGTTGGGACCGGACGGTTCGACATTCGCCTGCAATGCTCACGCCAGCAGGCTGCTGCATGTTCCGGAGCAGGAACTGCTTGGGCGCTTGCCCACGGACTTCGGGATACGCGCCATTCGCGAGGACGGAACCGAGATACCAGAGGACGATCTGCCGTCACGGATCACGCTCACGACCGGAGTGGCCTGCCGCGACGTCGTACTGGGCATTGTCAAAGACGGCTCCGAGACACACTGGGTGTCGGTTGACACCGATATATTCGAAATGGACAGCGACAGACGGCCTCTGAGCGTAGTGGTGTCAATGCATGATATCAGCAAGCTGAAACGGTCCCAGGACATGATTCGGCGCGGCGAACAACTGTTCCGCTCACTGGTAGAGGCCTCATCGCAGATTGTGTGGAACGCAGGGCCGGATGGCGCGCTTCTCGACGTCTCCAATTCGTTTGAAACCCTGACCGGCAAACCACGCATGCAGGCGCGTGGCTGGCATTGGCTCGAGGCAGTACATCCAGCCGATCGCGACCAGGTAAGAATCGCATGGCGCGACGCAATCGGTCGCGCTGAGTCATTCGAAGTGGAATGCCGCCTGTTGTTGCATGACCAGAGCACCCGTTTCTACCTGCTCCGCGGAGTGCCAGTCAACTCCGACGACGGAACGGTACGCGAATGGGTTGGCACCCTGTCGGACATCGACGCGCGCAAGCGGTACGAGCAGGAACTGGAGCACAGGGCAAATCACGACGAGTTGACCGGGCTGGCCAGCCGCAACGTGCTGACTGATCGTTTTGAACAAGCCATCGCACATGCAGACCGGGCGTCCTGCATGACGGCGGTGCTTTTTCTCGATCTTGACAACTTCAAGGAAATTAACGACAAGCTCGGACATCAGTATGGCGATGAGCTGTTACGGGTATTGGCGCAACGTCTTGCCGGCAGCATTCGCACCGGAGATACCGTAGCGCGCGTCGGCGGCGACGAATTCGTAATAGTTCTCACACAACTGAAACAACCCGACGATGTACGAAGTTTTTACAACAAATTGCTTCGCATCGTGTCCGCACCGTTGCGCGTGACCGACAGGGATCTGGCAGTGACAGTCAGTGTGGGCGCGGCGGTCTATCCCCGTGATGGCGTCGCGGTACCGGAACTGCTGCGCCACGCGGACCTTGCCATGTACAGTGTCAAAAAACAGGGACGGAATGGATTGGCGTTCTACATGCCGGATATGGACAATCAGGCCTGATCAGAGCCATTCCGAAAGCGCTGAGCTCATGCTTGCCGTTCAACCAGTACCCGCTCGATGCGACGATCGGGAATCAGCCACATCAGCGCCACGGCAACGTACAGAAACTGGGACACCACGGGCGTGAGAAAGGCAGCCGGAATTGCGATTGCATACATGACCGGCGACAGCTTGCCTTTCAAATCCCTGCCCACCGCATGCGCAAGCAATGAATCGTCACCTTGCAGCGCGATGATCGTGCGCTGCAATATCCAGTAGGCGATCGCCGCCATCAACAGCATGGCTCCGTACAACGCCGTCGGAACCGCTGCGAAGTGATTCTCGCCCATCCAGCCCGTCACAAAAGGCAACAGCGACAGCCAGAACAGCAGATGCAGGTTAGCCCACAGCATGCCACCGCTGACCCGGGTCACGGTGTGAAGCATGTGATGGTGATTGCTCCAGTAGATACCGATATACAGGAAACTCAGCACGTAGCTGAGAAACACCGGCAGCAGTGGGGCCAGCGCGGCAAGCGTGTCGCCGTGCGGCACCTTGAGCTCCAGCACCATGATGGTGATGATGATCGCCAGCACGCCGTCGCTGAAGGCTTCCAGACGGGTTTTGTGCATGATTGTCTCCGTGCACACCTGTCAAAAACGGGACTGGGGTGCGTAATCAGCTTTGTCGGTCATTTTTTATTTGCGCGTTTTCCAAGCAATTTCTGGTTAAATTCCTGCAGGTAGTGCTTGAATTGATCCAGGTGCCCTCTGTAGTCAGCCGCTCCGTTCCAGTCCTTGCGGGGCAGTGTTCGCATCAATGTCGCATAAAGGCCGGGACAGGTGATTTCGCGCATCGGTACTTTCAAATCTTCAGGCTGGGGTACCCAGTTGGTCCATTGCATCGCCTCCGGCGCAGCATTCGGATTTTCAAGATAGGCCAACCCCATGTCCGATGAGGCCCATAGTCCATTCTTGTCAAAATACAGATCGTTGAAACGGAATCCGCACGGACCATTCGGATCATGCCTGGAGTCAGTACCGCCACCGAAACTTACCGACTCACCCGTAGCCCAGTTATAGCGTACCAGCCCAACAACCGGGGTATCGCCGATACACTCGTAACTCATGAATGTTCCGACCCAGATATCGTTTCCATCAATAGCCAAAGGCGAGGTCTCAACGTTGAGCAGCATTGTCGGGCGGCGGATCTCGATCTTTCCACTCTTGGTATCGTAACGGCCGATGCCGCCCAGACCGCATTGACCTTCCCCGCAGTAGTAGGTAATTCCAAACCAGATGATGCCATTCTGCTCGACACAGTCGCCAACCTTCTGCTCAACGCCGGTAGGATCCTGCGGGTCAATACCTTGCGCCCACTTGGGCGACAGTACCTGCATCTCTTTCAGGGTGAGCACCGGCGTGGGAACGGCAGCATGGCATTGCTCACTGATTTCGGGATACACGCTATACTGCTCCGCGACGCCATCGGGGATTTCCAAAGTCCACGTTCCGTCCCTCTGCCTGATAACCTGCAGATTGGAATACGGCATCATCCACCCCGGCTTATCAAACCTGCGCAGCGTTCCGGCAATCTTGCCATCGGAATCCGTCAGACCATACACGGCCGGATACATGTCCAGGTTGTAACAACCGGTTGCTGCGAGCGCGGTGCCAGCTACACCCAGGCCGGAAAACAGCGTTATCCAGCACAGGATGTTGCGTACTTTGCGCATGGCGATCCTCCCGTTTCGCATCAACCTGAACCGGAATGAAGTTTTTTTCGACTCAATGTGAGCTGTTTTCAGTTTTCCACACCACGGCCTGCCAGCCACCCGTGGAATCGAACTTGGCGCCGAGGTAATAAGCCTTGCCGGCTTCCACCTTGAGCTTGAGGGTATGCTCCTGCGGGCCGGTGCTCGGCTTCATCTGAAAGCCGGGGAGATCAGCTTTCTTCACCCTGCCACTGACCTTGACGCTGAACGTATATTCGCCCGGCGCAATCCACATCACCCCACGGTGATTGGTGAGTTTACCGTCGATCTTCCATATCTCCACGGGATAAATGTATTGGGCACGCTGATCGACATTCAGGTACAGCGTGGCATGCGACCCCGTCATCACGCCGCCGCTCAAATCGGCGGCTGTAGCGCATGTGGTCAGAAAAAATAACGCGACTCCACACCGCCATATAAATTTCGACTTGTTCACTGGATGTTCCTTCATGTTATGAGGGTATTGGCTACCGATTCAGGTTAGCAGTTCATCCGATAGACTGCCATGGCGTAACCTGATTCATTTCTGAAACCGCGTGGCCGAATGCCTGTTTATTCTGCTACATCACTGGCGAAGTAAATCCGCAGAAGTGCCCGGCGCATTCTGTCAACTCGACTGGTGCGCTCTCGCATGATTGCCTGCGTGCTGATTCGATTGCATCGGAACCGGCCGCATTGAGTCAGGCAAAAAAACGCCGGCAATGCAGAGCATTGCCGGCGCTCAAGGTACTTAAACCGGTTTATTGTTATCAATAAGACATCACGCAGCCGCCCGCGCCGCTGTTGAAGGCATTGCTCCACAGCGATTGTACTGGGTAGCTGCCGCTGCCAATCTTCTCGATCGCCGAAGCGCCCTGGCCTGAAGAGATCCAGGCGCACTTGTCGCCGTTCTCGGCGCCGCCGGAATCGGTCCAGCCACCGCTCGGGAACTGATCCGAGATCGTCTCAGCGAGCTCGTGACCTGCCACCATGGTGACGCCTGCATTCGGGCCCATGCCGTTGTAGTTGGCACCACAGCTCGAACCTGCGTCAGTGATGTAAGGCAGGTTGGTGTAGGCGACATTGCCGTACGACGAGCTGGTGTAGCTGTGGTACGCACAGTACTGGGTACCGAAGCCCTGCGGACTGACGCCCG
>DASUXE010000386.1:0-4473 GCA_036378075.1 Gammaproteobacteria bacterium | reverse complement strand
AGCGGCGTCATCATTCGGGCGAGGGTTTTGGGTACTTTTGCCCTTTCAAAAGTACCCCGCCCGCGCCGGTGCGCGATGTACATGGATGTACAAGTGTCGCGGGAGGCAGGATGCCGGGAGCGACGGAACCCGCACGAAATGGACGCGGCGAAGCCGCACAAAATCCCCCTCACCCTAACCCTCTCCCGCAAGGGGAGAGGGGACTAGATGGATTCCCGTTTCCATGGGAATGACAAAGAACCCCGGACTAGGAATGCCGGGCCGAGTCTGCAAGAATTGGCGCCCGCCCATCGGTTGCCCGGCTCCGGATCATGCACACCCAGTTACTGCTCTGGATTCTGCCTGCGACGCTGATCGGCGCGGTGCTGAGTGCGATCATCGCTTCGATCCTGCTGCTGTTTCCCGCCGCCACCCGGCAGATGCTGATCCCGAGACTGGTGAGTTTCGCCATCGGCGTGCTGTTGGGCGCGGCGTTTCTCGACCTGCTGCCGGAAGCGATCACGACCGGCGGCCCGGCACACATGCAGAACATCGGGCTGGCGGTAGCGCTCGGCATGCTGGGATTTTTCCTGCTGGAAAAACTCGCCTTCATGCACCACAGCCACGATGCCAACCTGGACCACGAGCATTTGCGCACCCAGGCGGCCGGTACCCTGATCCTGATCGGCACCGGCCTGCATAACCTGCTGGCCGGGGTGCTGGTGGCGGCAACCTTCCTGACCAATATCCGGCTCGGCATCGTGCTGACGGTGGCGGTGACCGCGCACCATGTGCCGCAGCAGGTTGGGGACATTGCGGTGCTGCTGCACGGCGGCATGGCCCGCGGCAAGGCTTTGCTGCTGACGGCCCTGTCCGGCACCGCGATGGTGGTGGGCGGGCTGCTGGCCTGGAGTGTGCTGGGCGTGAACGAGAGCTACATGCCCTACGTGCTGGCGGTGGCGGCGGCCAGCCTGATCTATGTGGCGGTGGCGGACCTGATCCCGGGCCTGCACCGGCACGAGGGCACCCGCCTCTCGGTCCTGACCGTTATCCTCATCGCGGCCGGCATCGGCCTGATTTATCTGGTCCAGTCCCTCATCGGCGGTTGATAAAACCACCCCCCGACCTCATTTCATGACGTAAGTCAGGGCCTCCTCTTTAGGGTGGGCCAGAATATTCTTGAAATAGCGGATTTTGCGGCGAGACAAGGCGCGGTGCGTTTCGAGCGTGGGCTCGCCATACATGGCGAGCGGGTGGACAGGATGTCCACCCTGGATAACTAACGAAGCAGGATTGCGTAGTTAGTTTCATTACGGTTTAAGTAATGAGCACCGAGAAACGTGCCGCAACGCCGTATCGGCGCAAAAGACGCATTTCGTATCGCTGTGAGGCAACGTGATATGCGAACCGATAAGTTGACAAGCAAATTCCAAATGGCTCTGGCCGACGCGCAGTCATTGGCCGTGGGTCAGGACCATCAGTTCATCGAACCGGTGCACCTGATGCTGGCGTTGCTGGATCAGGAAGACGGCAGTGTGCGTCCCTTGCTGGCTAAGGTCGGCGTCAACATCAATCGTCTGCGCAATGCGCTGGACACCAGTTTCGACAAGTTGCCGCAGGTGCAGGGTCACGACGGCGACGTGCACGTGTCGAACGAACTCAATCGATTGCTGAACGTCACCGACAAGCTGGCGCAGAAGCGCAACGACCAGTTCATTTCCTCCGAACTGTTCGTGCTCGCGGCGGTTGAGGAAAAGGGCACGCTGGGCGACGCACTGCGCGATGCCGGTGCCAGCAAGGCCGCACTGGAAAAAGCCATTGAAGAGATGCGCGGCGGGCAGTCGGTAAACGATGCCAATGCCGAAGACCAGCGTCAGGCGCTGGAGAAATACACTATCGATCTGACCGCGCGTGCCGAATCCGGCAAGCTCGATCCGGTGATCGGGCGCGATGACGAAATCCGCCGCACCATTCAGGTGCTGCAACGTCGTACCAAGAACAATCCGGTGCTGATCGGCGAGCCCGGCGTAGGCAAGACCGCGATCGTGGAAGGCCTGGCGCAGCGCATCGTCAACGGCGAAGTGCCGGAAGGCTTGAAGAACAAACGCGTGCTCACGCTCGACATGGGCGCGTTGATCGCGGGCGCCAAGTTCCGCGGCGAATTCGAGGAACGCCTGAAAGCGGTGCTGAAGGATGTCGGCAAGGCCGAAGGCAGCATCATTCTCTTTATCGATGAAATCCACACCATGGTCGGCGCCGGCAAGGCGGAAGGCTCCATGGATGCGGGCAACATGCTCAAACCCGCGCTGGCGCGCGGTGAACTGCATTGCGTGGGCGCGACTACGCTGGATGAATACCGCAAGTACGTCGAGAAAGATGCCGCGCTGGAACGCCGTTTCCAGAAAGTGCTGGTGGACGAACCGACCCTGGAAGATACCATTGCGATTCTGCGCGGGTTGAACGAACGCTATGAAGTGCATCACGGCGTCGAGATCACCGACCCGGCGATTGTGGCCGCGGCCACGCTGTCGCAGCGTTACATCACCGACCGGCAGTTGCCGGACAAGGCGATTGATCTCATCGACGAAGCCGCCTCGCGCATCCGCATGGAAATCGATTCCAAGCCGGAATCCATGGACAAGCTCGACCGGCGTCTGATCCAACTCAAGATCGAGCGCGAAGCGCTGAAGAAGGAAAAGGATCCGGCTTCGAAAAAACGTCTGGGCGTGCTGGAAGAGGAAATCGGCAAACTCGAGCGCGAGTATTCCGATCTGGAAGAAGTCTGGAAAGCCGAGAAAGCCTCGGTGCAGGGCGCCAGCCAGATCAAGGAAGCGCTGGAGAAGGCGCGTACCGAACTCGAAACCGCACGCCGCGCCGGCGATCTGGCGCGCATGTCGGAATTGCAGTACGGCCGGATTCCGGATCTGGAAAAAAAACTGGCGCAGGCGAGCGCTGCCGAGAATCGGCCGACCAAACTGCTGCGCAACAAGGTGACTGCGGAAGAGATCGCGGAAGTCGTGTCGCGCTGGACCGGGATTCCGGTGTCCAAGATGCTGGAAGGCGAGAAAGACAAATTGCTGCGCATGGAAGATGCGCTGATGCAGCGCGTGATCGGTCAGGATGAAGCGGTGCGCGCGGTCTCGAATGCGATCCGCCGTTCGCGCGCGGGGCTGTCCGATCCCAACCGGCCGTCGGGTTCGTTCCTGTTCCTCGGCCCGACCGGCGTCGGCAAGACCGAACTGACCAAGGCGCTGGCTTTGTTCCTGTTCGATACCGAAGACGCGATGGTGCGCATCGACATGTCCGAATTCATGGAGAAACACTCCGTGGCACGGCTGATCGGCGCACCGCCGGGATATGTCGGTTACGAAGAAGGCGGTTATCTGACCGAGGCTGTGCGTCGAAAACCGTACTCGGTGATCCTGCTCGACGAAGTCGAGAAGGCGCATCCGGATGTGTTCAACGTGTTGCTGCAGGTGCTTGATGACGGCCGCCTGACCGACGGCCAGGGCCGCACCGTGAACTTCAAGAACACCGTGATCGTGATGACCTCGAATCTGGGTTCGTCGGTGATTCAGGAAATGGCGGGAGAAGAAAACTACGACAAGATGAAGGATGCGGTGATGGAGATTGTCGGCCAGCATTTCCGGCCGGAGTTCATCAACCGCGTGGACGACACCGTGGTGTTCCACCCGCTGGGCCGGGAGCAGATCCGTGCCATCGCCCGCATCCAGATTGCGTATCTGCACACGCGGCTGGCGGCGCACGAAATGGATCTCGAAGTCTCCGATATCGCGCTCGACAAGCTGGGCCGGGCCGGCTTCGACCCGGTGTACGGTGCACGGCCGCTGAAGCGTGCTATCCAGCAGCAACTGGAAAACCCGCTGGCGCAGAAGATTCTGGCGGGCGAGTTCGGACCGGGCGATACCATCTACGTGGATGCCCGCGACATCGGCTTCGAGTTCAGGAAAGCCAAGCCGAAGCATGTCAAGGCTGCCAATGCCTGAGCGGTTGAGTGACTGATGTTGACTCGAAAGCCCACCTTCACGGTGGGCTTTCTTGTATTCTGGGGCGGCAATTCCGGGGTTAATCAGGGAGCAGGTCATGGCGCTGGCGGCGGATGGTGTGATCGGTCTGGTGGCGTTGCTGCATGTTTATTTTCTGGTGCTGGAAATGTTCCTGTGGGACAAACCGGTGGGACGCAGGGTATTCAAGCTGACGCCTGAATTCGCTGCGGCATCGAAAACGCTTGCTGCCAATCAGGGGCTGTACAACGGTTTTCTCGCGGCCGGGCTGGTTTGGGGCTTGTGGCTCGGCGCGGCCGGCCGGGATATCAAAGTGTTCTTTCTGGTCTGCGTCATCGTAGCGGGCGCCTACGGTGCTTACAGCGTGAGTCGCAGGATTCTGCTGGTGCAGGCCTTGCCGGCGCTCGTCGCGCTGCTCCTGCTGCTGGCCGTGTAACGGAACGCGTTGTCGCATGTTCAGGATCAAACA
>DASUXE010000385.1:0-2065 GCA_036378075.1 Gammaproteobacteria bacterium | reverse complement strand
TTCATTCGCCCGACCCCCGGCCCATTCAGCAACAGACTATTCTTGGTTTTAACATATTAGAGTGTTGATTCTTGAGGCCAAATACTACGTGAGGAACAGTACGTCGTCGAGCAAGCATTTGGATGCGGTATTTAAGCCGGTACCACCTTGCTGGTGCCGATACTGCGCATCTGCGGACTGGTGAGACAGAGCAATGCGAACGCACTGAGGATAACGCCCGCGCCGCCGAACAGCGCGCTCAGCGAAATCAGCTTGAGCAGCGCACCGGAAACCGCGGCAGCGATCGGCCCCAGTCCCATGAACGTGAACAGCAACACGCTCATGGTGCGCCCCATCATCTCCTGCGACACCCGCCGCTGGATCCAGGTGAACACCGCAATCTGCGCGACCCCGCCCAGCAGGCCCACGGCAGCGAGCAATGTCGCACCGGCCAAGGTCGAATGCACCAGGGTCAGGGCAATGATGGCCAGACCGACAATGCTGTCGATGCACAGCACCATCACGCCAATATGTCCGCGCGCCAGGCGGGCACCGAGCCCCGACAGGATGCTGCCAATCACCACACCGCCGCCGTTCGCGGTCATCAACACGCCCAGTGATGCGGCACCCCAGTCGAGCCGGGTATTCGCCAGCACCGGCAAACCGACCTGGATCGGGCCGCCCACGAACACCGAAACCGCCGCAGCGTAAAGAATGAAAGCCCGCAACGAGACGTCCGACCAGATCGCCCGCACCCCGCTCGCCACATCCGCCAGCACGCCGTTCACCGGCTTCGGCGGGTGATAATCGCTGTGAATACGCACCATCGCCAGCGACAACAGCGAAAAAATGAAGCTCACTGCATCGATACTGAAGGCCAAGCCCATGCCAGAGCCGTCGCTCACAGTCTGCGAGCCCACGTGCTGATGCGCGCCCAGGCTGATCACCAGACCGGCGAGTGCGGGTCCCACGAACATGCTTAATTGCCGCATGCTCATGAACAGTGCATTAGAAACCTGCAATTGTTGCGGCTCGACCAGTTGCGGCAGGATGGCGCTGCCGGCGGGATAGGCAAACGCAGTGGACAATCCGATGCCGAGCGATAGCGCGTACACCATCCACATCTGGATCGCGCCGCCGAGCACCAGTACCGCGAGGATCCCGATCAGTATCGCGTTGACACTGCGCGATGCCAGCAGTACCCGTCGGGGTGACATGCGGTCCACCACCGCGCCACCAATCAACATGAACATGGCACGCGGCAAGGCCATGGCCGCCAGCACCAGGCCCAGGGCCGCGGGGTCACCGGTGAGCTTCAATACCAGCCACGGCAACGCCACGAGGGTGAACTGGTCGCCCAGGGCCGAAATCGTGCTGCCGAAAAACAGCAGACGAAAGTCACGATTTGCCAAGACCGATGGCCGTTTTGCATTGTCTGACATGATTCACTCCGGCGTTCGCCTGTCATCCCGGGCGCCATAATGCATCAAATCCGGGAATCAGTGAATGTCGATTCGCGGCCTTTGCCCCTGACAATTGTCACGCCGAAATGCGGTAGAGGACGCTCCGGCTGTTTCCCCTGTTAACCAGCATCCTGGCCACCTTTTTCAACAACCTGATGGCCATCGCTGCGTGTCAAGGCAAGAAATGCTCCCAGTGCAAGCAACAGGACCCCTGCCGCACCGAGGATCGCGACCGGATAACTCAGATTTCCGGCAAGGTCGAGCTGACTGTATTTGATCACCATCACCAGCCCCTCGAGCACCAGGGCAATGCATGCAACACTCACAAAGCGCATCACCATCCTGCGTACTACAAAGAAGATATCTTCCTGTTCGCGACGCGGTGAATACTCCTTGCTGATACCGATTCCGAGTTCGAACGTGGCCAGCGAAATAAATGAGATGTTTATCGAACGAATAATTCCCGAGATCATGTCGTCGCTGCCAAAAGCCAGGATCAGATAATAGATTGCCAATACCATCAGCGAAATCGAAAACACCAGAAACAGCGCTGCAAACAACAGCGCCATCGCCCATCTGAATCTGGCCTTGAATTTTTCAATCGCAGTCACGCCTTCGTACTC
>DASUXE010000384.1:0-4026 GCA_036378075.1 Gammaproteobacteria bacterium | reverse complement strand
GCGCCCACACGTTTGGTTTGTGCAATGGCAACCGCGGTGCCGACCGCTTTCGGCAAATGGCTGGCAATCGTTGAGGTCTGCGGCGGCACCCACAACGGCACCGAGCCCCAGACTTTGTGACGGCCGCCGGAAATCGGGTCGTTGCTGGCTGCCGCCAGTGACAGTGCAGTGTCCTGCACCATGTCGATGCCGAGCTTGCGGGCGCGCTCCTGCATGAACGCGCCGCTGCGGTAATGCAGGAATGCGATGTCGGTATGACGTGTGGCACGGCCGACGGCCGCGTTGGCTTCGTGGCCGGAGCTGCCGATGGTGTAGAAGCCTTCGTTGCGTGCGCGCATGGCACGCGCTTCGATGTCCTGATGCCGCGACAGCATCTGCGATTCGAACAGCTCCCGGAAATCGGCGATGCTCAAGTCAACACCGGCGCGCACCAGATCACGATCGGCCGGCTTGCGGACCGGTGCGCCGTTCCAGCTTTGCACGAATTCCTTGAAATTGTTATCGACAATTTCCGCACGATTGATGCTGCGGGTGGCGGCGCGGGCGAAACCGGTACTGGTGGGTTGCTGACTCATGTGGTCTTTTCGGATTCGAATGAAAGTGTTAGAGGGCGACAAAGCCGGGCTGAGCCTGCACTCGCCCGAGCCAGTCACGAATTGCCTGATAGGGTGTCAGATCGAAACCGCCGTCGGCAGCGACATGTGTATAGGCATAGAGCGCAATGTCCGCCACGCTGTAAGCATCACCGGCAAAGTACGTCTGCTGCCGCAAATGCTGTTCCATGACGCCGAATGCCTGATAGCCCCTGTCGCGCAGGCGCGGCAGATCCTGATGTCTGGGGTCGCTTGCCGGCACATGTTTCATGATGAAACGCGCCACCGCCACGTAAGGTTCGTGGCTATATTGCTCGAAGAACATCCATTGCAAGGCCTGAGCATGTTGCCAGCGATCCGCCGGTAGCAAACCGGTGCCGTCCGCCAGGTAGCACAGGATCGCATTCGATTCGGAAAGAAACTTGCCGTCCGGCAATTCGAGCAGCGGCACCTTGCCGTTGGGGTTCTTCGCCAGGAATTCCGCGGTACGGGTTTCGCCGCCGGCGCTGTTCACTTCCACCCAGCGGTACGGCAGCTGCAACTGCTCAAGGGCCAGACGCACCTTGTAGCAGTTGCCGGAGCTGCGCATGCCATAGACGACGTATTGACCGGTTTGCATGGTGATTTCGGATCGTTGACGCGATATGAATCAGAACGCGTTGACGCCGGTGATTTCCTTGCCGATCACCAGCTGATGCACGGACTCCGTGCCTTCATAGGTGATCACCGATTCCAGATTCAGTGCATGACGGATCGGGCAGAATTCGGTAGTGATGCCGGCACCGCCGAGCAGGTCACGCGCGTCGCGGGCGATATCAATGGCCATGCGGCAATTGTTCCACTTGGCGAGCGACACTTGAGCCGGGCTCATCTTGCCGGCGTCTTTCAGACGGCCCAGTTGCAATGACATCAGCTGCGCGCCGGTGATCTTGCGCACCATTTCCGCCATTCGCAATTGCGCGAGCTGATTGTTGTTCAAAGGGCGGCCGAACAGCACCCGGTCCTTACTGTAGTTCAGCACTTCGGTCAGACACGCTTGTGCCGCGCCGATCGCGCCCCAGGTGATGCCGTAACGCGCTTGCGTGAGACACGACAGCGGACCTTTCAAACCTTTAACGCCCGGCAGCATGTTGGCTTCCGGCACATGCACATCGTCGAAATACAACGCGGATGTGACCGAGGCGCGCAGCGACATCTTGTGGTGCACTTCGGGTGCGTCAAAGCCCTTCATGCCTTTCTCGACCAGGAAGCCGCGAATACCGTCTTCGGTCTGCGCCCACACCACCGCGACATCGGCCAAGGTGCCGTTGGTGATCCACATCTTGGCGCCGTTCAGCACCCAGTCGCCGCCTTTCTTTTTTGCGACCGTCTTCATGTTGGACGGATCGGAGCCGCCGTGCGGTTCGGTCAGACCGAAGCAACCGATGGCTTCGCCTTTCGCCATCGCCGGCAGCCAACGCTGTTTCTGTTCCTCGGAGCCGTAGCTGTATATCGGGTACATCACCAGGCTCGACTGCACCGAGACGAAACTGCGGATGCCGGAATCGCCACGCTCAAGTTCCTGGCAGATCAAACCGTAAGCGACGCCGTTCAAACCGGCGCAGTCATACCCCTGAATCGAACTGCCCAGCAGCCCCAGTGCCGCGAACTCGGGAACCAGCTCTTTCGGGAAGCGCCCGTGTTCGAAACATTCACCGATGATCGGCAGGACCTTGTCGTCCACGAAACGGGCCACGGTGTCCTGCACCATGCGTTCTTCGTCGCTCAACAGGTCGCGGACGTTGTAGAAATCAACGGGATTGAGGGCTTCCACAGGGTATCTCCGCCGCCGCATCCGCCTCCCCGGCAGTGCAGTGGCCAAATGAAATTCACCAAGAAATTTGCGGCCAGAGGCCGCAAAACAGGGCGCATATGATACCCGAAGGACCAGCCGGAATCAGTCCGGCGTGATGCTTTGTCCGAGCGCGGCCCGGATTTCCGGGGCAAAATCGAAAGCGTCCGAAAACATGTGGCGCGGCTGTGCGCCGTGCGCCGGGAATGCCAGCCGGGCCGCTTCGACCATGGGCGGCGGACCGCTGAGATAGATGTCAAAGCCACTCAAATCCGGGTGGTCGGCCAGCACCGCCTGATGCACGAAACCGGTGCGGCCGGTCCAGGCATCCGCCGGAGCGGGTTCGGAGAGCACCGGGATATAGCTGAAATCGGGCTGGGCGCCTGCCTGCTCCTGCAGCCAGGCATCGGCATACAGATCGCGCCTGGCGCGCGCGCCCCAATAGAATACGATCCGGCGCTGCCCGCCGTGTTCCCAGAGATGCCGCAGCATGGCCTTGATCGGGGCAAAGCCGGTGCCGCCGGCGACCATCAGAATCGGGCGGCTGGAATCCTCGCGCAGAAAGAACCGGCCGAGCGGACCCTGCAAGCGCAGCAAGGCGCCTTCGTGGAGTTTCTCGAAGATCTCGGTGGTGAAATGGCCGCCGGGAACATGCCGCACATGCAGTTCCAGCAACTTGTCGTCGTGGGGCGGATTGGCCAGCGAAAAACTGCGCCGGTGTTCGTCCGCCATCAGCACATCCACATACTGACCGGGCAGAAATTGCAGCCGTGATACCGCCGGCAATCTCAGATATACCGCCATCACATCGTGGGCCAGTGGTGTCATGCGTGCGATCCGGCAGGGAAATGCCCGCACCCGCAGCGCTGACATGGCGCCGATTTCCTGCGCATCCACCACCAGATCGGCGCGCGGCACCGCGCGGCACAACAACGCTTCGCCGTGCCGCATCTCGAGCGCGGTCAGTGCCAGCGGTGCGCCATCGGGATAGTGGATCGCGCCCGAAACGACATGTGCGCGACAGGTACCGCAACTCCCGGTTCGGCAGCCGTAGGGAAGCCGGATGCCCTGGCGTAGCGCAGCCGACAGAACCGTTTCATCGTCATGGACAGCGAAACGTCTGTTGGCAGGTATCAGCGTTACCTGCCGGGACATCCGGTTATTCCGGTCATTATTGTGATACCGCCTCCGCACATGAATCGCGCATGGATAATGGCAGGAATCTGCGTGGTAGATCGGTGCTGCAGTTCCAGGTCATCTCGCCGTTGGCATCTGTCACAGGGCTCATCGAGAGGCTCTTACCTCTCACCCACACCGAGCCACGGAACGATGCATGAATGGTACCGTCATTATCGAAATCTATCGCTTCGATGATGCCTTTATCCGCAGGTTGCGGTGTTCCGATATCTTGCAACGAAGCCGGCCATTTGCCGTTCACCTGATGGTAATTTGCCGTTTGTGCTTCCAAAGATTGAATCATGCTTACGCTCTGGATTAATTGAGCACGTGTTACGTAATCCTGATAAGCCGGAATGGCGATTGCGGCAAGTATCCCGCCGATGGGTACCAGCAGATAGCACCAGGCACCTGCCACTACCCAAG
>DASUXE010000383.1:0-3359 GCA_036378075.1 Gammaproteobacteria bacterium | reverse complement strand
GCGTGACAATTGCCAGCAACGACAGACCGGCCAACAATTTGCGCATTGCGTGCTCCGTTCAGGAGGTGAGTGGATCGGGAATGGCGGTTTGCGGACGCGGTGTCTGGTTGCGGCTGTTGTGCATCCAGCGGCTGAACACGATCAATCCGGCCACCACGCTCATCATGCAGGACGGGATCCAGGTAATCAGCCCGCCGATATGCTGATCGGTAATGGCGCTGACCGGCCAGATGCGCCCACAGATCGAATAAACCGTGAAAAGATCGGTACGGCTGAGGCCGATATAGGCACCCAGCATCAACTGCGGAATCATGATCGCCCACAGCAGCAGCAGACGGGTGCCGAAACCGGTGCGGGCCCCCCGCTCGCGTGAGCGTGGATCGAGAATCAACCACCAGAACAGCAGGCCGTCCAGCGCCATGCTCCAGTTCATGACGTTATACAGCGAAGCGTCCAGCATCGCCTTGAAATGTACCGATGGCAGCAGCCAATAGAAGATAAGTCCCACGAACACCGAGGCCGCCAGCAACGGCTGCTGGATTACCCGGTACACGCCCTGCGTGACGCGGTTGCGCCAAAGCGGATACAACCAGCGGCGCCGGATGGGTAACGGAATGCCGCTGGCGATCACGGCATGCGGCACCGCCAGCATGATCAGCAGCGGTGCCAGGTGATGCAGGACCAGATGCTGGAGACGGTGGATCCAGAACATGTGCTGCGCGAAATAATCGAAGTGCGTCTGCATCACGGCATAGATCAGCAGTACGCCGAGGAAGAATGCGCCATTACGCCACCATCCGACTGGCACCCCGGCGCGACGGCGGACTACCACGCCGGCGGTATAAAATCCGCACGCCAGCACACAGGCCGTGAGCACGGCCGGTGAAAACTCCCAGGGCGTCAGCCAGACGGCAATCGGATACATGACCTGAAATCAATCCCGCCACGGCGGCGGACGATGCTGCGAGAGAGCACCTGACGGTTATCAACCGGAGTGCCGGATTCTGCATCCGGACACCGGGCGGGTGCCGTCGCAGGAGGAACGGAATGGTAGCAGACCGGCAAAATCCCCGCAAAAAAGCCTCATCAGGCCGACATGTCATGTCGACTCGCACGATTGGTGGTAAAGTAGCCGCCCTCCAATTTATCAACCAACACCCGCACTGACATGCGCCGTCAGCTATTAGGCTATCTCTCGGTCCGTGACTGGAAAACGCGTCTGATCTTCTGGTCAGCGGCCCTGGCGGTCGGCGGCGTTGCCGCAATCTTCACCCTCGCCAGCAACTGGGCGATGGGCCTGCACAGCCGGATCATGACGCATTCGCACTGGTGGACCCTGTTGCTCGCGCCGCTCGGCCTGGGCAGCGCAGCCCTGTTGACCCGCTATGTATTTCCCGGCAGCGAAGGCAGCGGTATCCCGCAGGCGATCGCGGCGTTGCGCAGCGACAAGGATGAATTGCGCCACAAGGTACTGTCGATCCGGATCGCGATTGGCAAGATTCTGGTTGCGCTGATGGCATTCGTGAGCGGCGCCTCCATCGGCCGCGAAGGGCCGACCGTGCACATCGGCGCCTCGTTGATGTATTCCTCCGGCCGCTTTACCCGCTTCCCGCCGCACTACATCCGGCATGGCTTGATTACCGCCGGCGGCGCCGCGGGCATCGCGGCCGCCTTCAACACGCCGATCGCCGGCATCATTTTCGCGATCGAGGAAATGGCGCGCTTCTATGAGGAGAAAGCCACCGGCATGTTGCTGGTCGGCGTGCTGATCGCCGGCATCGTCGCCATGGCCGTGCTCGGCAACTACACCTACTTCGGTGTAACCAGCTCCAGTTTCAATCATGTCGAGTCGTGGATCGCGGTGCCGGTGTGCGGGATCATCGGCGGATTCCTCGGCGGTGGATTCAGTTCGTTCCTGGTGAGCAGCGTGCGCCGGATTCGCAGCGTGTTCCGCAAGCACACCTTTCTGGTTGCAGCCGCGTGCGGCCTCGTGATTGCCCTGCTTGGCTTGCTGTCGCACGGCGCATCGTACGGCACCGGTTATACGCAGGCGCGCCATATTCTCGAAGGCCACAGCGATGTCAGTTACGTATTCCCGTTCTACAAGATTCTCGCGACCATCGCGTCGTACCTGAGCGGCATTCCGGGCGGAATCTTTTCGCCGTCGCTCTCGGCCGGCGCCGGGCTCGGCGCGGACCTCGCCCCGCTGATGCCTTATGCACCGGCTGCGACGGTCGTCATTCTCGGGATGACAGGTTATTTCACCGGCGTGGTGCAGACACCGCTCACCGCGTCGGTGATCATGATGGAGATGGTGAACGACCACAACATGGTGTTTCCGATCATGGCAACGGCATTCATCGCACTGGGTGCTTCAAAACTGCTGTGCCGTCATCCGGTGTACTGGTCGCTGGCGGAGGATTTTCTGGCTCCACCGAAGCCCGCGCCGTCGGCAAGCGCGGAACCCGATGACATCACGATACGTTCGGGTTGATTCAGACCCGACGGGAATTCCTCAGCCGCGATTGCCCGCCAGGGCCTTGCGCAGATCCGGCAGGAACGCGTCGATCACCTTGCGATGACCCTGCACCAGTTTGTCGAGCGTGCGTTTGCCTTTGGGTGTCAGCTGCAACAGCATGCTGCGCCGGTCTTCTTGTGACGGCACACGCCGCACATGGCCCTTGCGTACCAGCTGATTGATCAACACCACCACGCTGTTGTGCCGCATATGCAGGTGGCTGGCCAACAATCCCACGGTCATGTCTTCGCCTGATTCCATACATGACACGATTTCCAGCAAGACCTGATATTGCAGCAGGGTAATACCCTGCCGTTTCATGTCCTGGTTGCTGAAATTGATGAAGTCCCGCAACGCGACTCGCCATAGTCCCACCGCACGATAGTCACCGGCCCTGGAACTTCTCTTCTGCGGTTTTTTCGCAGTCACTACATACCTCCCCGAGGAGTTGGCGCCCGCGCGTCCCACTTTGCAGGCATTACTGGAAACAGCGGCCAGTATCATAGCTCAAGCACGGCGCACCGGTGGTTGCACGCTCCGGCACACTGCATTAACTCCGGTTAATCCAGCGGCACGCGCTTTCGATGCGAGTGGGTCGCGTCGCTTCGGCCATGCGCGGCACACGGGCCTCTGGAATCAGTCCAGTGCGTTGCATCATCGGAATCGGATACTAGAATGTAGAGGATGTCACCAGGACAACTGACGGGGAGTGGAAAATGCGTGCTGCTATTGATCCAAGGCAGTTGCAGACGGTATATGATCGCGCCGCCTCGCACTATGATTTTCAGCATGCCTTGTTGACGTTCAGTTCCGACGAGCGTGGCCGCCGACTGGTTGCCGA
>DASUXE010000382.1:0-3440 GCA_036378075.1 Gammaproteobacteria bacterium | reverse complement strand
CCCGTATCACAAGTTGACGTTTATCTGGTCTTATAGCAGGATCCGTGGCGATTATTGCTGCAGGCGGCGCAAGCTTGGCTACTCTTGCATACATGTATGCAGCTTCTTCATGGCGACCAAGACTTTCCAGTATGTCCGCCTGATATATCCATGGGTATACATAGTCCGGTTTCAATTCGGCTGCTTTGCCAAAGCAGATCAATGCCTGTTCCTTTTCACCCTTTGCCGAAAGCAGATGCCCGAGATTTTCATGCAAAATCGGGCGTTCGGGTGCTGATTTGATCGCGCGTTCAAGAAGAACCTGTGCGCGTTTTACATCGCCGCGCTCCATGGCCCGGTTGGCCAAGGCATTAAGTGAGCGCACATGATAAGGGGCGGCCTCCAGAATCTTTTCGTATATCTTTTCAGCGCCCGCTATGTCACCGGACTTGGCCAGACTCATTGCGCTCTCGGCGAGGGTTTCTATTTGCCAGGCCGGAGTTCCGGGGATGGGTTTGGCTGGATTGTTCATTGTGTGTTAACCGTAAGAGGTTGCCTGCCGTATGTCGTCATTATTAAAGAATGACCGGGTAATGTCCGCGCCGTCCATTGCCGGGACCATGTACGGTAAATCGCTTATCAAGCATACTGATGGCCATAAAATACGATCCTGGCCAGCTATGGTACTGCAACTGCGTGTGAGTGCGGAGCCATGGTAGCGAGCGTGAGTGGGAGAATCCAGAGATGGAATCAAAAACCGAAGAGATTGACGGATTGCTTAAGCGCGCGAAATCGGGCGATGTGACCCTGTACGCGCGTCTCGGGACTTTGCTGTTTCAGGCGGGTCGGATCGATGAATGCGGCCCGTGGCTTGAAAAGGCGGCTTCGGCGGGCGATCTCCCAGCGTTGAACCTGTACGGGTTGATGCATCTTAATGGGATCGGGGTGGGTCTGAATTTCAATCAGGCAATCAAGCTGCTTGAGAGTGCTGCGACGGCCGGTCTCAAGGAGGCTTCCTATACGCTTGCGGGGATGTATGCCAACGGCTTCGGTATGGACCAGGATTTTCAGCTTGCCTGGCGTTATCTGGTGCAAGCTGGCCGGCGGGGGCACGTACCGGCTTATCGTGCAGCGGGGATTCTGCTTGCTGCAGGCGGCGAGAGCCCCGAAGTGTCCCTGTGCTTGCTCAGGTATGCCGCCAAGGCCGGAGATGGACTGGCACAAGCATGTCTGGCCGAATACCTGGGCATTGTTGGCGGGGATGGCTGGGTATCCGAGGCGAGCTACTGGGCACGGCTGGCAATGGAGCGCAATCTGCCGACGGCCGCACGAAGTCTCGTCGCGCTGGCCGCTGCTCCCGGCTCAATCGCGGATGCGGTCGGCGAGATGTCATGGGATGAACTCGAACGCAGCTGTCCACCGCAGCGCAACACCCGATACGCAGTCCGTACCGTGGTGCCAGATATCGTGTTTGTGGCAGACGATGTATTGCCGAACCTGATCCGAGATTATTTGATAAACGTGGCGGCGCCGCGTTTGACTCCTTCCAACGTAGTCGATCCTGTTACAGGAAATGCTGTGAAAAATCCGGTACGCAGCAGTCATTCGATGTTTTTCAGTCCTAATATGTACGACATGGTCCTTGGTTATGTTGGTAACACTATTGCTGCTCTGGCTGAGGTTCCGATACGACATTCAGAGCCGCTTACCGTGCTGAGATATGGGCCGGGTCAGGAATACAAGCCTCATATGGATTATCTGGTGGGCTCAGCTACAGGGGAGCAAATGGACGCCAGGGGCGGGCAACGTGTCGTAACGGCATTCGTATACCTGAATGATGTCGAACAAGGCGGCGAGACCGAGTTCCCGGAGTTGAAAGCGATTATCAAGCCGGCGCGCGGCAGGGCGGTCAAATTCTATAATCTGGACGAAAGTGGATTACCGAATCCAATGACTCTGCATGCCGGATGTCCGGTGGTAAAAGGTGAGAAATGGCTGGCCACATTCTGGTTCAGGCAGCGGCCTTTTGTATGGGGCAATTGATGAGCTCAACCGGACAGGAACCAGCCGGTTATGCTGTAACGTGTGGCCGTTGCGTACGGCGCGACAAATGAAACGCAATGCGGCGCAGGAACGCGGAACAGACTCAGTGAATTGAATCGAGGCATGAAGGTGTCAATTACACAACCTTCATCATCCATGAATTGCAACAACCCGCCCCAATGTGCCTGCCAGTCCTTGGTTAGACCTATTACATAGGCGATTTCACGTTTTGCGTCTGTTTGGGTGTCATCGTGCAATTTCAGGAAATGGCCCGGCAAATAACGGGTTGCCTGCGCTTTGGCGTAGACGAGCCCCGTGACACCGGTGATTTTTTCAATTAGATCCAGACACTCGCGGCTATTGAGAAATTCGGTTGCACGATGCAGTGCCAAGTCGGGGTCGCGTCGTTCCCGATAAGCCTGGACCATCATGTAGGTGTTATAGACAAACTGGAATTTGTCACGAGCGGTACGCTGGATGAATTGCATGAGTCCGGCCCGTTCAGTTGCGGACATGACTTCGAAAGCCGCCTTGGACACCGACGCACCAGCCTCCCCATTCTGATAGGCCAGCTCCCATGGCACTTCCGTTGCCAGGCAGGTATGGAAGGCCTCAGCGGCTTCCGGCTTCAGAAAATCGTCAATTTGAAGGCGCTGGCGGGTGGCAAAAGCCGATGTCAGGCGCTCGGGATCAAGGTCTGGATTCAGCATGGTTTGGCGGGGTCCGGTGAATTTTGGACGGTTCCGGGATCATTATAACGGCGGTACCGCGGCTTTCGCTGGGACTGGGCGATGCGATAAACTACGCGCTTGACAGATGAAACCGGCAAATTTGTGGGGCGCTCCAGCACCCGAATTGCCGGTTTTGTCGAACCTCCCGCTAAACGCCCAATTCACTAAATGGCGGAAATGAGCGAATCATATCAGCAGCGCTACCAGACGACGCCGGTCTCCGGCGCCAACGCCCCCTACGTAGAAGCTCTATACGAGCAATTTCTGGCGGACCCGGCTTCGGTGTCCGATGCCTGGCGGGAGTATTTCCGTGGCCTTCAGGCAGCCCAGTCGGGCCCGCCTGACCAGCCCCGTGGCCCGGTCGAACAACAGCTTCTCAGCCATGCGCATGCTCGCCGGGTAGCAGCGGGCAGTGGCGGGCTTGACCCGCAAGCCGCCGAGAAACAGGCAGGGGTGATCAAGCTGATCGAGGCTTACCGGGGCCGCGGACACCTGCGGGCTACGCTCGACCCGCTGGGGCTGCATCAATTCCCCGAGGTGCCGGATCTGGAACTGGCGTTCCACGGTCTGGGGCAGGGCGACATGGGTACGGTGTTCAGCACTGTCTCTCTGACTGGCCCGGACCGGATGCCGCTCAAGGATATCTGGTCCATGCTGCAGCAAACCTACTGCGGCACAGTCGGCTTC